>JBEKVA010000185.1:0-8127 GCA_049514475.1 Spirochaetia bacterium | reverse complement strand
CGCTGCCGATGCCCCAGAGCTTCACCAGCGGGCCGACGGTGGGATCGAACCTGCCGTCGGTCAGCTCCGCGAGCTTCAGCGCCTCGCGGGTGACCTCCATGAAATCATCGGATACCTGCACCGCCGCCGTGCCCGCGGCACGGTTCACCGCGGCGATCTCCGAGTCGGGGTTGTGCATGTTCAGCCGATTCAGGACCTGCTCGATGCGCGCAAAGGCGGCGGCGAATGTCGCATCCGTGGCGTGATCGCGGAGGGTCAGGCTGACGTGCACGTAAGGCATGTCGAAGGTGCGCGTAACAGGGGCGTCGGGAGCGGAGCACCCCGCCGTCAGCAGGAAGCAGGAGGCGAGGACCGCGAGGGGCAGGCACCGGTGAGCTTTCAACGGCGTTGGCGTATCACATTCAGGCCGTCGCGGCAAGACGCCTGTCAGAACCTGAAGATCCCCAGCAGCGCCGTGGTCATCCAGGGAACGTAGGTGATGATGAGAACCGCCGCCAGCATCACAAGCTGGAAGGGGATGACGTCGCGATAGATTTCCACTATAGGTTTCTCGAAGCGGTAGGAGGCGAGGAACAGGTTGAGCCCCAGGGGCGGGGTCAGGTAGCCGAGCTCCAGGTTGGCCAGGAATATGATCCCCAGGTGGACAGGGTTGATGCCGTAGACGGCTCCGAGAGGCGCGATGAGCGGCACCACGATGGTAATTGCAGAGAAGATGTCGATGAAGAATCCCTTGATGATCAGCACCAGGTTCAGAAGGAGCAGGAAAACGAAGGGGGAGCTCACGTGGGCGCGCAGCCACTGGGCAAGCTGCGGGGGGATCTGCGCGTCCACGATGTAATAGGAAAACCCGCTGGCGCACGCCAGGATGACGAGGATGCCGCCCAGGATGATCACGCTCTTCAGGAACACGGCGGGAAGCTGGCGGATCTTCAGGTCCCGGTGAACCACCACCTCCAGCACCAGCGCGTACAGCACGGCGACCGCGCCGGTTTCCACCAGGGTCGTGATGCCCTTGAGGAACAGCACCAGGATCAGAATGGGGAGCAGGATCTCCCCCAGTGATTTCCAGAGCGCCGGGAGCGCCTGCCGCAGGTCCAGCGGGGTGCGGGGAATCCTGTCCCGGCGCGCGCGCCACACCCCGATTGCCCCGATGCTGAGCACGAGGAAAATGCCCGGCAGGATCCCGCCGACGAACATCGTCTTGATGTTCGTCATGGAGATCACTCCGTAGAGGATTACCGGCAGGGAAGGCGGAAAAAGCAGTCCGATGCTTCCCGATGCGGTGAGCAGCCCCCTGCCGAAACGCTCGTTGTAGCCGCTGCCCTTCAGGATGAACAGCAGAAGCGTTCCCACGGCGATGATGGTGACCCCCGAGGCACCGGTGAATGTCGTGAGAAATGCGCAGATGAGGATGCTCATCAGCGCCAGGCCGCCGGGCAGCCAGCCGAAGAGCGCGCGGAAAAGCTGCACGAGCCTGTCTCCCGATTTGCCTTCGGAGATGATGTACCCGGCGAGGGTGAACAGCGGTATCGAGGGGATCACGTCCCCTGTGAGCATGGTGAAGGCCTGGTTGGCCGCCGTCTCCAGGGCCCCTCCGGAGTGGAGGAAGAAGAGAACGGCCAGCCCCCCCACAAGGACGAAGATGGGGCCGCCCAGGAATACGCTCACGATCAGCAGGCAGATGAGGGGCAGGTGCAGCGCCCCGAGAACGGGGGCTGTCGCGTCGGCAAAGGAGGTTCCTGCCGTGCCCAGCCAAGCCGCCGCAGGCCCTGATCCGGGCAGCAGCGACAGCAGCCCGTTCACCAGCGGCGACCACCCGATGACCAGGCCAGCGAGAACGCCGGCAAGGACGACGGCACGTCTCCCGCTCCCCCGCTCGGGGGTGAGGATGAAGCGGACCGTCATGAAGAGAAATCCCAGGGGCATGACGAGCGTAGCGACCCTGATGGGGACAACCCCCACGCGGGCGCCCGGATCGAACCCCGTGAGGATGAAGGAAAATGCCGAGGCGGCGAGCACGGTGCAGACGGCGGCTGCCACGAGGGATGTTCCCGTGACCACCCAGCGGCGCGCCGCCCGCGGGATGCGCTCGACGCCGATGCTCAGGGAGAGGTGGCTCCTTTCTCTCGTAGTAATCAGTGCGCCGGCAAAGGAGATCCACAGGACCAGGGAGCGGATGTAGTCGTTGAAGGCGCGGATGGAGGAAACGTCGAACAGCCGCGCAACGATGGTGATCAGCAGGATGAGGACCAGGAGGACCAGGAGGATCGGAGAGAATGTGTTCTCCGCAGCGCGGAGGGCTGTCAGGAACCGCGCCTTCATGCCGGGGATGGTAGCCGGCCGCGTGAGGTTCGACAAGACGGGCGGCGGCCTGCTTCAGCGGCTCAGGGTGCAACCAGGCGCAGACGGTAGCCGACTCCCGGTTCGGTGACGATGAGCTCGGGCATCTGCGGATTGGCCTCGATCTTCTTTCTCAGCCCCGTGATGTACACGCGCAGGTAGTTGGTATCAGGGTCCGTGTTGGGGCCCCACACCTCTCTCAGGATCTGGCCATGGGTGAGGATGCGGCCCGCGTGCTGGACGAACAGCCGCAGAAGGCCGTACTCGGTGGGTGTGAGCTTCACCGTCTCCCCACCCGCCGTGACCACCCGGTCCAGGAGATTCACCGACAGCCGCCCGGAGACGAATGTCTCCTGCGCCTCCTGCGGCGCGTGGTGGCGGATGGCCACCTTCATGCGCGCGATCAGCTCCCCCGTGTTGAAGGGTTTCGTCATGTAATCATCGGCTCCGGCATCGAGGAGCCGCACGATGTCCTCCTCGGCGTTGCGGACAGAGAGGATGAGAACCGGCACCGATGACCAGGAGCGCAGGCTGGTCAGGACCTCGATGCCTTCCTTGTCCGGAAGCCCCAGGTCGAGGAGCACGACATCGGGTTTCTTTCCCAGGACCATCTGCAGGCCCTCTTCACCCGTGGCGGCCTCGTGCACGTCGTAGCCCTGCTTCTCCAGCGCGACGCGGAGGAGCCGGCGGATCTGCAGCTCGTCGTCGATGACCAGCACGCCCGTCATTGCGCCTCCCGGGGCGCCGACGGGTCCGCCTCTGGCGGCGCATCCCCCGGCTCCACCAGGCTGTCAGGCAGGATGATGTTTATCGAGAGACCCCCGGCGCGGTTTACAAACGCGGCAATCCGCCCACCGTGGGCCTCCACGATGCCCTTGCAGATGGACAGCCCCAGTCCGACCCCCCCGGTTGCCGCCTTCTTTCCGCGGAAGAATGTTTCAAACAGGTGCGGAAGCTCCTCGGGGGTCACCCCGGGTCCCTCGTCCGCCACGGTCATGCTGATGCCGCGATCGATCCTTTCCACGCCGAGGGTTATGGGGGTGCCCGCCGGGGTGTGCTTTGCCGCGTTGGCGAGGATGTTTGAGAGCACCTGCACGATGAGGATGAAGTCGATGGAAACCAGGGGAAGCTCCGCGTCGATCTTGATCGCCAGAGGGTGGTTCTTGCTCTGGCGGCGGAGCGCGTCGGCAACGACGGACACCAGGTCGACGATGTCGGTGTCCGAGCGCTTCAGCCTCAGCATGCCGGATTCGAGCCTGCTCATGCTGAGGAGGTTCTCCACGATCGCGTTCAGCCGGTCGGTGGCCGTGAGGGTTTCCGAAAGCAGGATGTCCCGGGTCTTCGGATCCTCCCCCGTGGCCCCGTCCATGAGCGCGGTGATGGACCCCTTGATCGTCGTGAGCGGCGTGCGCAGCTCGTGGGAGACGGTGTTCAGAAGCACCCGTCCCAGCCTCTCGGATTCCCGCGCCATGAGGTTGCGGCGATTCTCCTCCGCAAGCAGCTCCCTCTCCAGGGACAGGGAAAGAGAACGGCCGAGCATCTGCAGGGAATCCTCCTGGTCCTGCAGCCAGCTCTTTCCCTCCTCCGGGCTGATGCCCAGCACCCCCACCGCCTCATCCGGGGTAAGAAGCGGGATGTAGTGGTAGCGGGCCATGTGCAGCGTGTCGGTAAACCTGCCGCAGGGGGTGCGGCTGTCGAAACACCACCGCGCTACCCCGAACTCCTTCTCGTCGATTGTGGTCTCCTTCAGCGCCCGCACGGTCCTTTCCAGGCCGCCGGCCTCGTCGCGCAGGAACACGATCGCGTCAGCCTCGACGTAGCGCGAGATGTAGCTGACCCCCGTGGTGACGATGTCGGCAAGGCTGTGGTGATGGGACAGCTCCTGGGAAAAATCCAGGAGCAGCGTCATCCTGCGCGTGCGCACGGCGAGCATGCGCTGGTTGGCGCGCAGCCGCGCCATCAGGTACGCCAGCGCCGCCGCGGTCACGAAATACAGGGCGAACATCAGCGCGTCATCGAGCTGCCCGATGTAGAAGGTGTAGCGGGGGGGGATGAAGAGGAAGTCCCACAGGACGGCGCTCAGGCCCGCCGCGATGAGCACCGCCATCCTGCTGGTGAAAATCGCCAGGCCGATCACGGCCAGCAGGTAAAGGATGGAGGCCGAGCGGTAGCCGATCAACGGGGCGGCAAGGAGATTTATACCTGTCACTACCGCGATGACAAGCAGCATTTTTGCAACGGACGCCCTCTCTGGCCGCAGGTAGGAGGAGAGGCGCACCCGCGGCCGGGCAGGCGCGGCGCCCTTCTCCTGGACCACCGCCACGTCGATGTCGCCGCTCATCTTCATGATCTTTTCCGCGATGCCGCGGCCGGCCATTGCCGACTTGCCCAGCACGATCTCCGTGATGGCGTTCTGCCGCGCGAAGCGGATGACGGCGAGGGGGACATTGTCGGAGGGGATGGTGACCATGGCGGCACCCAGCGAGCGGGCGAGGTTCATGTTCTTTCTCAGCGAGTCCCTCGCCGCGTCGTCCAGAGGCGCGCCGGTCTCCACGAAGAGTGCCGTCCACTCCCCCTTGAGGTTGAACGCCCTCTGACGTGTCCAGCGGATGAGGTGCGCCGAGTACGGGCTGGGGCTTATGGCCACCAGGAGCCGCTCCCCGGAGATCGCTCCTGCCCGCTGTCCGTGCTCCTGCGCGTAGTCGGCAAGCTGGTGGGTGACCAGGAGCGCCGTGTGGCGCAGCGCCATCTCCCGCAGCGCGGTGAGGGTGCTTTTCTTGAAGAAGTTCTCCGCCGCGGCCTCCGCCCTGTCCCCGAGGTAGACCTTGCCCTCCGAAAGCCGCTTCAGAAGCTCCTCGGGGGAGACGTCGATCAACACCACCTGCTCGGCGATATCGAAGACCGAGTCAGGGATCCTTTCGACGATGGAGATGCCGGTGATCTCTTCCACGGTGTCGGCGAAGCCCTCCAGGTGCTGGACATTCACCGTGGTGTACACGTCGATGCCCGCCTCGACGAGCTCCAGCACGTCCTGGTATCTTTTCCTGTTGCGCGCGCCGGGGGCATTGGTGTGGGCCAGCTCGTCCACCAGCACCAGGGCCGGCCTCCTGGCCAGCACCGCGTCGAGGTCCATCTCCTCGAGGGTCTTTCCCCGGTAGTCGAGCTTCATCCGTGGAAGCAGGGGCAGGCCCGCGGCCAGCTCGTCGGTGTCTTTGCGCTGGTGACTTTCGAGGTAGCCGATGACAACGTCGATGCCCGCCGTGTGCATGCGCCGCCCCTCGGTGAGCATGGAATATGTCTTTCCCACCCCGGCCGCCATACCGAAGAAGACCTTGAGCTTGCCCTTGCCCTCCTGCTCCTTTTCCGCGGCGCGGAGAAGGGCATCAGGATCCGGCCGGTTTTCTTCCTCCACCTTGCTCACCATTCCTTTTCCAGAGTATCGCAGGTCAGGGATTCAAAAAAGTGGCCGTTTTCAGCGCGCGTTACCGATGTGTGCGCGCCAGTTCCTCCAGCGCAGCGGTACCCTTGAGATGCGCGTTGGCCCCTGCCAGGACCAGCGCCGTCTTTCCATCCGTGTTGATCGGCGCCGTGTCGGCTCCCGCATGGAGCAGCAGGGAAATGACCTCAGGGTTCGTTGCGAACTGCGCGGCAATCATCAACGGCGTGTTGCCGAAGAAGTCACGATCGTTGACGTTCGCCCCGGCCTCGATGAGTGACCTGATGACCGCGACACTCGGGTTGGAGTGGGAAGCGTACATGAGCGGAGTTTCTTCCATTGCGTCGCGGCCGGCGACATGCGCGCCCGCCGCCAGCAGCAGCCCCAGGACGGCAGGATCCGGATTGCGGGCAGCGGCCGCCATCAGGGGCGTGACCCCCAGCCTGTCGCCGTCAGTTGCATTCGCGCCTTCCCTGATTGCCTCCAGGACCCTGGCCGAGGTGCCTGTGGCGACAAGCTCGAAAAAATCTTTCTGCGCGTACAGGGACGCGCAGAGGAGGAGCAGGAGCGCCGCGCTGATGACATATTTCTTTTTCATCGATCACCTTGGAAATGCATCGTCGACGGCCAGGTTCAGCCGCAGAACATTCACCCGCGGCTCCCCGAGGAACCCCAATTGCGGACCGACCTCGCTCCTGCGCACCAGCTCCAGGAGCTGCGCCGCCTGCGCCGCGGTGAGGTGCCGTGCCGCCGCCACGTGCGCCGCCTGCGCCTCAGCCGCCTGCGGGCTGATGTCAGGATCGAGGCCGCTGCCGGAGGCGTAGAGCATTTCAATCGGAGGCTCGCCGGGGCCGAAGGCCTTCTGCCAGTCGGACTTTCTCTGCGTGTATGCCTTTTTCAGGTCGGCGCTGGTGTACCCCCAGTTGCTGGCGCCGGAGGAGGAACCGTCATATTTGACGGCGGAAGGCCGGGGATGAAAATACGCGTCGCTCGCGAAATCCTGCGCCAGGAGGCTCGAGCCGACCACCTTCCCGCCTCTTTCCACCAGGCTGCCGTGAGCTTTCTTCGGGAAGAACGCGGCGCCGATACCCGTCATCACGAGGGGGTAGATCCCCCCGACCGCAATGGTCCAGAACACGAGCACAACAATTGCAGTTCTCAGGTGTTTCATCTCGTTCCTCCCGTCATGCCAGGCCTATCACGTGCACCAGGAGATCGATCGCCTTGATGCCGATGAAGGGCGCGATGATTCCCCCCAGGCCGTAGATGAGCAGGTTGCGTCTCAGGATGCGAATGGCGCCCACGGCCCTGTAGCGGACTCCCCGCAGGGCCAGTGGAATCAGGACCACGATAATGAGCGCGTTGAAGATGACGGCGGAGAGAATGGCGCTTTGCGGGGAGGCAAGGCTCATGACGTTCAACGCTGACAACGGGCCGGGCAGGCCGGCTGTCGCATACAGGCCGACGAACATTGCCGGAAGTATCGCAAAGAACTTCGCAACATCGTTGGCAATGCTGAAGGTGGTGAGCGCTCCCCGGGTCATGAGCTGCTCCTTGCCTACCTCGACAATATCGATGAGCTTGGTCGGGTTGGAGTCCAGGTCCACCATGTTTCCCGCCTCGCGGGCCACCTGGGTGCCCGAGCTCATGGCCACCCCGACGTCCGCCTGCGCAAGGGCCGGGGCGTCGTTGGTGCCGTCCCCGATCATGGCCACCAGGTGCCCGTCCTTCTGCTCGGCGCGGATCCGCTCGAGCTTTGCCTGCGGCGTGGCTTCGGCGATGTAGTCATCAACCCCTGCCTCCGCCGCGATGGTGGCGGCCGTCAGGGGATTGTCGCCGGTGATCATGATCGAGCGGATGCCCATTTTGCGGAGGTGGAAGAGCCGATCCTTGATGCCGCCCTTCACGACGTCCTTGAGGTAGACAGCCCCGAGCACCGCGTTGCCCTGGGCTACGACCAGCGGCGTCCCGCCTTCCGCCGAGATGCGCCGTACCTGGGCATCCACGTCGGGGGGATAGCTTCCCCCCCCGGTGAGAATCCAGTCCCGGACAGATTCAGCCGCGCCCTTGCGGATATTCTTTTTCTGGTCCGTGAAGTCGAGACCGCTCATGCGCGTCTTCGCGGAGAACGGAACGAAGCGGCCCCCGATCTCCTGGACGCTGGCCGCCTTCACCGCGAAGTCATGCCGCGCGAGGTTGACGATGGACCTTCCCTCGGGCGTCTCATCCGCAAGGGAGGCAAGCAGCGCCGCCTCCGCGAGTGCCGCCTCCGGCACCCCCCGCGCGGGCAGGAATGCGGACGCCATCCTGTTTCCCATGGTGACGGTCCCTGTTTTGTCCAGGAGCATCAC
>JBEKVA010000184.1:0-8272 GCA_049514475.1 Spirochaetia bacterium | reverse complement strand
CGGTCCAGCAGGTGTGTGTTCACGTCATTGCCGATGCCGAAAGAAAAGATGCGCACGCCGCTTCCCGCCGATTTCAGGGAGGCAACCAGCGCGTCCTCCCGTGTCTCCCCGACCGTCGGCAGGCCGTCGGTGAGGAAAATCACCAGGTACGGCCGCCCGCTCCCGCGGCCACTGGAGGTGGCATCCTGGCGGCCCGACCCGCGCAGGGCCAGGGCGCGATCCAGCGCATCGCCGATGGCGGTGCCGCCGATGGGCCGCAGGCCGTCGACGAACTCTCCCGCCTGCGAGAGATGGGAGGCGTCCGCCGGCACCAGCGCACCGAAGCGCGGCTCGGCCTCGGTGGAGAAACGGATGATCTCGAAGCGGTCATCGGTGCCGAGATTGGCCAGGCAGAAGCGCAGCGCCTTCTTCGCCTGCTCGAGCTTTGCCCCCGCCATGGAGCCGGAGGTGTCCAGCACGAAGCAGATGTCCTTCGGCTGGATCGATCCCTTTGCCGCGGTCATGCCCGGGGAGGCCATGAGCATGAAGTAGCCGTCCTGGCCCGACACGCGGTTTGCAAGGAAGTCTATGCCGACAGGGTTCGGGGTGCGGCTGAAGATCAGCTTGAAATCCGAGTCGGGCCACACGTTCCTGTCTTCCCAGCCGATGACGGCCCGCCGGTCCCCGTCCCGGCGGATCTCCGCCGGGTGTGTCGGGCAGTACACGCTCTTCAGCTGCTGCGCGCCTTCCAGCGTCACGCGGATGGAGACATCCTTCAGGGCGGCGGAGCTGAACTTCTCCGTGTTCAGCGGATAGACGTACTCCACGAGCCCGGAGTCGCTTTTCAGAAGCTGGGTGTAGGTGATCTTCACGCGCTTTCCCGCCCGGGGCTCGATGGGAAAGATCCGCAGCTTGAAGGCGCCGCGGCCGATGTACTCCAGGAGCGCCGGGTCCCTTGCCTTCCTGACGATCTCCTCGTAGTAGGCGCGCGCCTTTTCAGCGGAAAGAAGCTCCCCATCCATCATCTTCCCGCCGATGTCCATGGAGAACCTGTCGATGTGCGCACCCTCGGGAAGAGGAAAGATGTAGGTGCCTTCCAGCCGGCTGTCGTTGGGGTTGTAGAACTCCTGGTCCACCGTGGTCACCGCCACCAGGTCGGTGATGGCCACGTTCACCCGGTGGTAGCTCACCTCCAGCGGCGCGAAGCTGAAATGGCCCGTGACGACGTGGGGCGGGTCCTCGATGATGATGAGACCGTCGGCGCCGCACAGCGCGGGGACGATCAGCGTGGCGAGGAGCACGAACCCGACGATCAGGCCCCTGCCCTTGCGAGCGCCCTCCCCCCGATTTTTCGTTTCCATATGCACCTCCGTATTCGCAGAGTATGGCTCCGCGCGGGGTGCACGTTGTCAGAGGCGGGCAAAAGAGTTGTAAAAAAGACGTAAAGAGAGAGGGGATCTTTGTGTCCAGCGCAATCGTGTTCTCGACGAGCCCCTTGTCCTTTTCTCCTGGAACCCCACGGACCACCTCCTTGAGGCGGAAGGCATTGTAGAGGTCGATCTCGCCGGACGCGTCGATGATATAGTTTTCCTCGTGAAGCCGTCACCGGAACCGTGCAAACAACGGACTTCGATGCTTTGTTCTCTTAGAAAATGCACGCAACACGCTGCCCCGCGAGGGCGGGTGGATCGACGGAGGGAGCAGCGAAGAAAAACCCTTGCCCGTAGGCTACACCGAGGTCTGCCACGACGCGTTTCTCTTCCACCCGTTCGATGCCCTCCGCAATCACGACACAGCCGACGCTTGCCGCGAACCCGGCCAACGCTCTGATAAGCTTCTGTTGATAGGGACGACTGTCAACTCCGCGCACGAGCGCCTTGTCAATCTTGATGAACTGTGGAGCGAGGGCGACGAGAGTCAGGAGCCCGCTGTAGCCGGATCCAAAATCGTCCAACGCGATCCGATGGCCCCCCTCCTCATACTGACGCATCCGCTCTGAAAAAGACGGATAATCGCCAATGCGGCAGGTCTCTGTCACTTCGATCACGATCCTGAACCTTTCGATCGTCAATGCCTCCATGGAAGACGCGGCAAACCCCCGTACGGGGCGGGGGTCCGCAATGCAGCGCGGGCTGATATTGATGAAAAAGCTCTTTCCCTGCTGATCGGGGGGCAAGGCCGCGATACGGCGAAAAGCGGCCATGCTGCAGGCACTCTCCAGCTCCCAGCTCAGGTTCTGGTCTTCGGCTGCGTGGAACAGATCGACGGGACGGAGCAGGGGGAACGTGGTCCGCGAAAGTACCTCAAAACCGAATATCGTCTCATCATGCAAGTCCACAATCGGCTGGAAATGAGTAGCAATGGCCTCCTCCCGTATGATCATCTGCAGGCAACGCTTCATATTCTCGCCAGCGAACGTGTGCGCAATGCTCATCGCCCGGGTCCCCGACAGGAAAACGCGTTGTTCAGACGCTCTCGCGAAACTCTGATCCTTGTTTCCATTCTGGCGCTCCTGAACCACAATAGACGGGGAGTGTTAATATTTGTGATGAAATTTCTTAAGAAGGAGTTAATCTCGACCCAGGAGAACCCATGTCGGGATTTTCCACCGTCGGCATGTCGTCCTTCAACCATAGCATATGAAAATCATCCCTGACTCATCGATCGAAAGAACCGTCCTGCACTCCGGGCAGCGAAAGCCACCTGATTTCAGGGCCCGAAGCCGCCTGTCGCAGATCGGGCACTCGAAGGTCATGGGGAACACCAGCGCCTTCTCCCTGTTTTTTATCTGCGCTAATGCTTCGTCCAGGGAATCAGCGCTGCAGAAGTACTTCTCGAGGCACAAAAGCTTGAGAACCTCCATGATCGTCTGAGGAACAGCAACCAATGTGATGTCTCCTCCTTTGTCCCTGGCCGCCTTCTGCGTCTGTACGAGAGCTCCCACTGCCTTGCTGGAAACATATTCCACGCCATCGAGAACGAATATCAAGTTGACGAAACCGGCATCGATCGCTCTCATCACGCTTCTTTGAAAGAATGGCGCGCTGTAGGTGTCGATTTCCCCTGTGAGCCTCAATGCCAGGCAGGTATCGAGCTTCTCCACCTTTTGGAGTTCAATGAAAAGCGAATCACAGGCGTCTTCGTCAAATCGAGAAAGAATGTCGTTGTTGCTCATATGTGCTTTCTTTCCCCCGCCCTCAACCACCGACGAAAGAAACGGCTCCCGATTCATCGATGGAGATCACTGTCTTGCACTTGGGGCAGCGGAAACGTCCCGACCTCAAAGCCCGAAGCCTTTTTTCGCAGATCGGGCACTTCGAGGCTTTGGGGAACGTTGGGACACTTTCTCTGCTCCTTATCGGCGCGATGGCTTCCTCTATGGAATCAGTGCAGCTGAAAAACTTCTCAAGGCACATGAGTTTTAAGATTTCCATGACCTTCGGATGAACATCGACCAGCGCGATATCTCCGCCTTTTTCTCTGGCCGCCTTTTGAAGCTGCACGAAGGCTCCGACTCCCATACTGGACACGTAGTCCACGCTGCCAATAAGGAATATCAGGTCGATGAAACCGGCGTCGATCGCCTTCCTCGTGCTTCGTTGGAAGAAGAGGGAACTGTAGGTGTCAATTTGCCCCCTCGGTTTCAAGACCAGGCTATGGGCAGCTCCCTCCACTCTTTCGAGTTCAATAGTGAGAGAGTCACACGTGTCTTCATCGAACCCAGGAAGAATGTCTGTGTTGCTCATATGTGCCTCGGAGATGGTGTGAAGCCCTCACGCAATCGAGATACCGCTCGCTTGTTTACGAGACAACAGTTAGGGCTTTATTAAATCTGCGTTACTTCCTTGCGAATGTACGACAGATTCCAGAAATTCTTCGCCAGCGCGGTAGTCGAGGAGACAGATATTCAGCTCAACAGAGGGAAACTATGCCAAAATCATCAACGGAGAGAACCGTCGCGCACTCAGGACATCGAAATCGTCCCGCTTTCAAGGCGTTGAGCTTAATCCTGCAGATTGGGCATCGTATCGCCATGGGAAAGGTGGTGATCGCTCTGTAGCTTTTCACCTGGGCGATGGCTTCGTCCAGGGAATCGGTGTAGCGGAAGAACTTCGCGAGATTCAAGAGCTGAAAGATTTCCATGACCTTCGGGTTGACAGCGGCCATCACGATGTCTCCCCCCTTGTCCCGCGCTGTCTTGCGCATTTGTATAAGAGCCCCGACAGCTTTGCTGGACAGGTAATCCACGCCTTCGAGGGCAAGGATCAGATGGATGAAGCCTGCATCGATCGCTTTCTGTGTGCCCCTTTGAAAAAAGGGAGCACTGTAGGTATCTATTTGCCCCTTGAGGTTCAGTGCGAGACAATTGCCGACCCCTTCCACCTTTTGGAGTTCGAATACGAGAGAATCGCACGAGTGTTCATCGAAGCCGGGAAGAATGTCATTGTTGCACATATTCGCCTCTTTTCAGCCTTGTGGAAACGGTCCCCACTTCATTGATTGAAAGAGCCGCTTTGCGTCCGGGACAGCCGTCCAGAAGACGCCCTTGGATAGACGAGATACCACGAGTCTCCGAGAAATAGTTAGCGCTTCATTAATTCCGTATTACTTTCCTGTGAAGATCGCTCTTTCATCATTCCTTCAAGGTCCGCAGTCGTCCGCATTCCTTTTGGCGACAAAATTCGCGAAAAGCCGGGGCGACGATGATATCATTCTTCATGTACGCTCCAAGAGAGATCGGCGCTGTTTCTTCAGGCAAGACAGGGAGGACAAAATAATTCGGTCAACCCTCGAAAAGCTTGTCGATGAATTGCCGGAGGACTCAGATTTTCTCGAACTCCTGAAAAGGATAAAAAGCGATCCCGCCTTGCAAGGAGAAAAACGGGTGGCTACAGGCGGTATCTCGAGCGGTGCGGCCATTATCACCTGTGTCCTACATGCCACTTCGGGGGTACAGGCCGCGGAACCCCGCTCTGTTTGCTAGACGATCCCGAACTTCTTTTCGATCGTCTCGTAATAGTCAATGAGCTGGCGCACCCACTTCCTCTTCTGGGGGTAGGGGTGATAGTAGAACGAGCGTTTGAACCCGTAGATGATGATGTCCTTCAGCTGCCCGGGCGGGATGGCGAAGTTCTCCAGCGCCAGGGTGAGCTCCCGCGTGACGCAGGTGTGCGAGACGAGGCGGTTGTCCGTGCAGAAGGAGAGGGAAAGCTTGTGGCTGAGCATCTGCCGCAGGGAATGCTCCTCGACGGCCTTCAGGGCGGGAGAGGTCTGCATGTTGCTCGTCAGGCAGACCTCGATGGTGGTGCGGTTCTCCGCGATGTAGTTCACCAGGTTCTCGATGTATGCC
Organism: Spirochaetia bacterium; assembly: GCA_049514475.1. Classification (GTDB taxonomy): domain Bacteria; phylum Spirochaetota; class Spirochaetia; order SZUA-6; family Fen-1364; genus Fen-1364. The sequence goes on along the minus strand of JBEKVA010000184.1, from coordinate 2,943 downwards.
CTCTTGTCCTGTACGCTGCCCGAGAAGATCATGCCCTCGTCGAAGAGATGGAGCCCGTGGCCGATGCGGTCGGCGTGCAGCTTCGCGATGGCCTGGAATATCGACTCCGGGCCGTAGGCCTCCCCCGCGTGCACGGTCTTTCGCATGAAGTTCTTGTGCACGAAATCGTAGGAATCCTCGTGCGCGCTCGCCGGGTAGCCCTGCTCGCTGCCGGCCAGGTCGAAGCCGACGATCTGGATGTCGGTGTCGCGGCGCAGGCGCACCCCCGCCTTTGCAAGCTCGAGACTCGCCGTGCGGATCACCTCCTGCTGCGTGGAGTAGGCGAGCGCCCGGCAGAGATTGCGGTAATACTCTGAGAAGCTCTCATCGAAGAAGCGCATCGCGCTGACGATGATCCCGTAGTCGAAGGGCGGTTCGTCGGGGCCGAGGGTCGCGTTGCACGCCTCGCGGGCCCGGCGCAGCCCGGTGTCCACGGCGAGCATCACCTCCTCGAAGGGGAAGGTAGGCGACATGTGGAGCTGGGGCGCGAAACGGACCTCCAGGTAGCGCACGCCTTCCGCCCAGCTGTCGATGGCCAGCTCGTAGGAGGCCCGTTCCAGTCCCTCCGCGTCTTGCAGAACGGTAAGGGTCCAGGTGAATCCCGACAGGTACTCGTTGAGGTCCTTGTAGGAGTCCTTGAACACGAGGGTGTTCAATCCCTCCTCGGTGAACGAGGGAAGGGCGATCTTTCTTTCCTTTGCAAGCTCGATGAGGGAGGAAAGGCGCAGCGAACCGTCGAGGTGCACGTGGAGATCCGACTTGGGAATTGCGCGGATGAAATCCTGACCGTATTTGTACATTGGCGCTGGCAAAACGATACAGCGGCGGCGGCGTGCGGTCAAGTCGATAGGGTCGGCGTGCGGGGAGACCGCGCCGAGGAAGAGGCGCGAGGCCGCGGCGTCTTGCCCTATCGTCGCGCCGACGTTACGATCGCTCGTGGATCCGATCCGCGCATATGATTGCCTCGTGCCTGCCGCCGGCCGCTCGAAGCGCATGGGCGAATGGAAGCCCCTGCTCCCCTTCGGTGATACCACGATCCTCCAGAGGGTCGTGGCGGTCGCCCTCGCCGCCTGCGGCCGCGTGGTGCTCGTGACGGGATTCAAGGGCGATGAGCTTTCCGTCGTTTTCAAGGGCGAGCGACGGGTCCTCATCGTCGAGAATCCCGACTGGCCGTGGGGCATGTTCTCCTCCCTGCAGCGTGGCGCGGCGGCCGTCGACACGGAGCGCTTCTTCGTGACCCTGGGCGACATGCCCTGGATCCGTCCCGATGTTTATACAGCGCTCCTCCAGGCCCCCGCGTGCGATGTCGTCTTTCCGGTGTTCGGCGGGAGACGCGGCCATCCCGTGCTCTTCAACGGGGGCGTGAAGCGCGAAATCGCGCGGGAGGACCCGGCCCGGGGGAGCATGCAGGCGGTCGTTTCCCGGCTGGCGAGCTTCGATCTGCCCTGGGATGACGATTCGATCCACAGGGACGTCGACACGCCGGCCGATCTGGGGTGAGGACTCACCGCCGGGCCCGTTGGCGCCCGCATCGCCGGGAGGCCTATGATCGGGGTGATCGGTGTCGCCCCGGCCGAGGGCGAGGTGTCCAACGGGACCCCGGCGAGCTTCGCTTCTGCCAGGTGGTGGACCCGCTGAAGACGGTCCGCTTCGAGTTCCCCAAGAGCGTGCTGGTGCAGTACAGCTTCAGGCTGCCGTAGGCGCCCCGGCGGCGTCGCGCCCGGCGCCCGTCAGCTCGCCGCCCGTCCTTTTCTCGACTTCCGTGTCACCCAGAACCCGAGGCGTCGTCCCAGCATGAGCCTCACCTGCGCATCCATGGCGGGGATGGCGCCGAAGACCAGGCTGATGGGAGGCACGAGAAGCCATTCCAGTGCATGACGGATGCGCATGAGAAGACGCAGCCTGCCCTTCACGCGCGGAAGGAAGACCTGGCTCAGCAGGGCGGAGAGTACGAACCCGACGATGGCGAGATTGAATATCGTGCTCAGGATGCGCGGCTCGCTGTAACGCACGATCGAGTGCGAGTGCCCCATCGCAATGAACAGTGCCGGCAGCCAGCTCATGACCGTGAGGAGGAAGGGCCAGGTGGCCCACGAGACATGGGTGTGCAGCAGGCGCACCGCCTGGCGGAATCGCCTGCCCCACGGGATGCGCCTGTCGCGCAGGAAATCCGACATGACGATGGGAAAGCTCTCCACCCCCCACGCCCAGCGCCGCCTCTGCTTGTAGGTGTTCACCACCGTCTTCCACCATGTCTCGTCCTGGGCCAGGTCCATGGAGACTGTCACGAGCATGGGGACCACGGTGTAACGTCCAGCATAATGGATATATGCCTTCCAGTAGATGGCAGAGTCGTCGGAGATCATGTCGACGGGCCAGTAGCCGATCTCCACGAGCGCCTTGAAGCTCATGCTGTGGCTGGAAAAGGTGACCAGCGCCTCGGGGTCGGTGGACTGGGTCAACTGGCTGAAGGAGGAGCCGACATCCAGGATGCGCGCAAAGCCGGGGGCTTCCCAGAAGTTGTTCTGATAGACCGGGATGGGCTGGAAGCTGGCATGGGTCCTGTCGGGAAGGGCGAGGAAGTGGTAGGTCAGGCAGGAGAAGTAGTGGGGACTGACCACCGTGTCCGCGTCGAAACAGGAAACAACGATGTTGTCATTGCCGATGCCGCGCGCGGCAAGCCATGCGGCGGCGGCCTTTGCCGCGTGGGTGGCGTTGGCCCCCTTCACCCGTGCCTCTCCGGGCACGCCGTCGGGATGGATGACGACCAGGAGATCCAGGAACGCACCGCGGTACTTTTTCCTTACGGCGGCGGCCTCCGCCTTCACCTCGGCGCCGTCCCGCTCCTCCACGGCGAGGATGACGAGGATATTCCCGGCAGGGAACCGCCCCTCGGAGATGCTC
>JBEKVA010000183.1:0-8306 GCA_049514475.1 Spirochaetia bacterium | reverse complement strand
AGCGCGACCTGGAGGAAATCCCCGAGCACGTGCGGGAGGGAATCACATTCTTTCCAGTCTCTACCATGGAAGAGGTCATCGGAAAAATATTCTGAGGGCGCGCGGCCCCTTGGTGCGGGGCGCCGCGGTGCCGGGCGCCGTGGAGAGGTCCCCGCAGCGCTTCTCAGCCCAGGTCAGCCGGCGTCAGCGTGAGGGCGCCCTGCCTCAGGATGCGCGCGGGGTGCGTGGTGGCATCGACGAGTGTCGACGGCGGTCCCGGCGCCATGTCTCCCCCATCGTAGATGAGGTCCACCTCCTGCTCGAACTCGGCGCGCATTGCGGCCACCGTGACAAGAGGAGCATTTCCTGCCCTGTTCACGCTGGTGGAGTACAGCGGTTCCCCCACGGCGATCAGGAGCTCCCGCAGGAAAAGAGAGTCCGGGACACGAATGGCAACAGTACCCCCGGTGCGGGCAGGAAGAACCACGGTGAGAGGCCCGGGCCAGTGCCGCGCCAGCCCGGCGGGAACCCGCATGTCGCTGAGGCGATCGGTCCAGGAGGCGTCAGGAATAAGCTGGAGAAAGGGCTTGTCCTCGCCCCTGCCTTTGAGCATGCGGATGCGCGGCTCGGACTGCGGAACAATGCCCAGGATCCCGTACATCGTGTCCCCCGGGGCAATCACCACGCCGCCGCGTGAGAGGACATCGACGAGAGCGGGGAAAGAGCCCGGGTTATCCGCCGCGGCTACCATGGGCTCTGCCGCGGGAGGGGCCGAATCCGCGGCGTACCGCGGCGCCGCGGGCCGAAATGACCCCATAGGCGAGCAGGAGGACTGCGAGGGCCACGGCCGCCCCCTTGAAGATCGCGCTCCGCGTGTCCGCGGGCTTTCTCATCCGCAGCAGGTCTCCCACCGTGTACAGCGTGGATCGGTGCGCGACGCCGACGAGCTTCACCACTTCGTCACCCGTCCTGTACAGCCCCAGGTCGCGGGCAAGCACCATGCTGCGCTCGGGATCGTCGCGGAGACTGGAAAGCTCCGCGGTGAGCGCCCTGTTGCGCTCCTGGAGGCTCGCGACGTTTGCCGCGAGGCTCCTCTTGTAGCTTTCCAGGGAGCGAAAGGCGAGCACGCCCGAATCCCCGCAGACGAATATCAGCGACGATGCGATGGCGAACACGAGGACCAGGATGAGGAGGAGGTGCCGCATAGCCTTCTTTTCATAGAACGGCGCGTCTGTCGATAAAAATGAGCACAGTCTGCGCGCGGGGGAATGATATTCCTGCCATTGACAACGCGAAATGACCCGGCTTAGATTACACAGAAGCGAATTGCATGAAATTGAAGTGTGTTTTGCCGATAATGAGGAAGGCTCAATACGCATCCTCAGGAGACAGGAATGGCACGGGATAATCAGAGCAGCCCCGCAAATGAAAAGAAGCTCGAGCAATACGGCGTCTGGGTCAAGGTGAAGCCGCGGGACGTAGTCCCGGCGGCCGCGCCGGAGGACACCGTCGAGCTCTCGGACCTCGAAACCCCGCGCGCCGCCCCTGCCTCCGAGCAGAGCGCGCTGACCGCGGAAGAGGAAAAGCTGCTCGATGAGCTGGAGACCGAGCTCGGTCCCGGCGAAGAGAAGAATGACGTGCTCGTCCCCGACGAGGAGCCGCTCCTCGACGATGAGGGAGAGCTTCCCGACATCGAAAACATGACGGAAGAACCCGAGGATGGCCTGGCGGAGGAAGAGCTTCCCGAGCTCGAAGAAGAGCCCCTGCCTGCCCCGCGGTCCGCCGCGCCCAGGAAGCCTGCCGCCGGCGAGGTCGAGGTAACACTGAGGGAGACTGGCGGCGGCAAAGAGCGCTTCGACGACCTTGAAGCCCTCGAGAGCGAGCTCGCCTCCGTCACCTCCACGGCGCGCGCCGGCTCTTCCTCCTCGGACATCCTCGCGCGCATCGAGGATGAGCTTCGTTCCATCAGGACCGACCTCACCCAGCTCCGCGGAGAGCTCACCGGCCTCCGCAAGAGCGCCGGAGCGCCGGCGGCGGCCACCCCCGCAACGGGCGCCGAAACCCAGAGCGGCTTCTTCGACGAAGACGAGGATGAGACGATCGCGCTCACCGGCGATGAGCTGGACAACATCCTGAATACCGCCGATATCATGGAAGAGACCGCGGAGGCGCCCAGCGTCGGCGGGCAGGAAGCCTCCGCGGAAGCCGAGATCGCCCCTCCCCTCGATGACATTCTCAGCTTCGACACCCCCGAGCTGGAAGAGGACACGGCCGCTCCCGCCGCGGGAGAGGACACCCTCGTTCTTTCGGAGGATTCCCTCCTTCCGGAGGGGGATGCGGCCCTGGAGGAGCTTCCCGCCGAAATGGTGCTCGAGGAGCTCGACGAGCCCTCCGCGGCAAAGGAAGAAAGCGGCGCCGCCGACATGGAGGAGCTTCCCTCGCTGGACCTCGAAGGGATCCCGGAGATCGAGACGGAGGCCCCGGCGGCCCCCGCGGGAAAAAAGCCGGCAAAGCCCGCCGCGCATGATGACGCTGACGATGAGACCATAGACCTGGAGACACTGGACCTCGGCGAGGAGCCGAATGTCATCGAGGCGGTCCCCGCGCAACTCGAGGATGCCGATGGCCTGGCGGATGACGTCGACCTGGAGGCCCTCGCCGCGGAAGCCGAGGAGCTGGCGGGAAACGCACCGGCAACCGAAACGGAAGACCTGGAGCTCGGGGAGCTGGAAAGCATCGGGGACGAGCCCTCCGCGGCAAAGCCCGAGGAAATAGAGATCGATTTCGAGAGCGAGAAGGAGCCTGCCGCCGCCGAGATTGAAGAGCTGCAGCCCGCCGAGCTGGGGCAGGCGGAAGAAATCCTGGAGGCCGAGGAGATCGGCGAGCAGCAGCCCGAGAGGCGGGGCACGGGCGTTCCGGACGACCTGAAGGACGAGATCAGGACCGTATTGAAATATATGGATCACCTCCTGGAGGCCCTGCCAGACGAGAAAATACAGGAGTTCGCAAGCTCCGACTATTTCGTCATGTACAAGAAACTCTTCGAGGACCTAGGCCTGGGGGAGTAAATGGGGCTTCTCCGGAAGGCGGCCAGCGTAGCCGCCCGCGGTGACGCAGCAATCGCAGATCACGCCCCCGAGGCAACTCCCGCGGTAGCCCCTGCCGCGGCGGGGCTTTTCCGCAAGATCATCTCCGCGCACGAAGAGGCGGGCCTGCACATCGAGCTGGTGCCATCCCCCGAAGAGGACCTGTCGGCCGTGCTTGTGGAATCTGCTTCCCAGGAGAGCGCCGAAGGGACCGACGACGAAACGGAGCTGGTGCTCACTCCGCAGGAGACCCGGGTCACGCGGCCCTCGGAGGAGCTGACGGGAGAAATCCTTTCGGCCCTCGCCGCTCTCCCGCAGGGCGTTGAAATGCCGGCGGAGCTTTTTTCCCTGCTTGTCTCGCGTCTTTCGATCACAAAGGGCGCGCTCCTCCTTTTCGATCCCGTCCGCTCGGTCTACGCACCCTGGGCGAGCGTAGGCTACGACCAGACGACGCTGCACAGGATGCGGATCACCCTTGGGGCAAATGCGAGCTTCAATGCGCTGGCCAACGGCACGCCTCTTTCGGTCACCGACACCCCGACCCTGGCACTCTATCAGCCCTATTTTTCCTCCCGGGAGTTTTCCTCGGTCGCACGCCTCCTCCTGACGCCATTCATCGCGGAGAATAAGCTGATCGGCGTGCTCCTGGTCACAGAAGCATCCCCGCAGCTGGAGGGGGAGCCCGAGCTCCTCTCCTGCCTTTCCAGCATTGCAGCGGCAGGCGCCCTCCAGGTCCAGAAGGCCCGCCAGGAAAAGCTCCAGCGGGCCGGAGCCCAGGGGCTGCGCCCCGGCGTCTCGCCGGAAGAGGAAGCCACGCGCTACCTTTCGGCATTCACCGCCGCTTCCGCGCGGATACTCTTTTTCTCCCTTTCCCTGGAGGAATACGCGAAAAAGATTGTCTCCACCCACGCTCACCTGGATCCCTTCCGCCTCTCCGAGGACCTCCAGTACTTCCTCGGCGCCTTCGTTTCCGACCTCGGCACCGCCATCCCCGTCCGCCAGGGGGTCTTCATCGTGGGCCTGCAGGGTTTCGAAGCCGCGGATCTCGACCTTTTCCTCCACCAACTCTCCATGCACCTGCATGGCCTGTTCGGAGGCAACGGGGCTTCAGAGGCCGATGCCAGGCCGGTCATCCGCACGAGGCGGATGTGGCCCGCGGAGGGAACGAACATTCGGGAGCTGGTCGACTTCCTCTCCGCCTGATTCCAGATGATCGAGCTTTTCACGGCACGATCAGGGGCACCCTCCCTCCGCATGGGCGGCCGTGCCCTTCACTCGCCGTACGACCCGGCCCAGGAGGCCAGGCGGTTCATCGAGCAGAACGCCGGGGATGCCCCGTCCAGCGTCCTGCTGCTCGGGGAAGCCCTGGGGTACGCGGCAGGGAGCCTGCGCTCCCGGTTTCCCAATGCGCGGTTGCTGCTCATCTACTATTCCGCCGAGATCTTCGACGCCTCATCACGGGGGACAGCACCAGCGGCAGACCTCCGCGGCGCCCCCGCCTGGCACCCCGGTCTGCAGGTCGGCCTTGCGGAGTTCCTCCGACAGAACGTCGGGGAGCTCGACCTGGAAGGCCTGCAGGTCCTCGAGTGGCCTCCCTCGGCACGTGTCTTTCCCGAGGTGTCCCGCGCAGCCAACCAGGCGGTGAGGCAGGTGGTGCAGGAGCTGAATGGCAGCTTCCTGACGACCATGCGGGCGGGACGGCTGTGGATCCGCAACAGCATTGCAAACTACCTTGCCCTGGACGCCGCCTTCACGGGCGCCCCCTGCGGCGGGAAACGGCCCGTGATCATTGCCGCCTCGGGCCCGACCCTCGAAGAGGCGTCTCCCCTGATCGCGCGGGTCCGTTCCCGGGTGGACCTGTGGGCACTCCCCTCGGCCTGCCATACCCTTCGCGTTGCAGGCCTTCAACCTGACCTCGTCGTCCTGACTGATCCCAGTTTCTACGCGATGCAGCACCTTCGGTTTGCCGGCGTGAAGTGCCCCCTTGCCATGCCCCTCTCCGCGGCCCGCGGCTCCTGGGCCCTCCCCGTGCCGGGGGCGGAAAGATCGGGTCTTCCCGTATTCCTTCTGGCTCAGCCGGGCTTTTTCGAGACGCCCCTGCTGAAGAGCCTCGGCGTCGACGCGCCCGTTGTCCCGCCGCATGGGACGGTCGCCGCAACGGCAATCGATCTTGCCCTTTCATTCACCCACGCGCCCGTCATCGTCGCAGGCCTCGACATGTGCAGCCGCGGCCTGGCAGCGCACTCAAGGCCGGGCGAGTTCGACCAGCTCCTGCAGCAGGCGGCAGCGAGGCTGTCTCCCCATACCAGCCTCTCCTTTGCGCGGGCTGAAACACAGGGGATGCAGAAGGCTCCCGCCGCAGGAGAAGCGCGCGTCTCCCCTTCCCTGCGCACGTACGCCGGCTGGTTTTCCGAGCACACCGACGGACGCTCCGAGAGAATTTTCAGGCTTCTTCCTTCACCCATCCCGCTCGAGGGCATGGGTGCACTCGATTCAGAGTCCCTGCTGGATGTGCTTAAAACCGGCACCGCCGCGGAGGCAGGACCACTGCTTCACCCATTTCCGGAGATTCCCCGACTCGCGCAGAGGCGGGAAGTCGTGCACGACCTCCTCGGGGCCTGGACGGCGGAGCTTTCAGCGGCACAAGTTGCCCTATCCTCTTCGGGGAACCCGGCGGCCATCGGGACGCTCCCCACCGTGCTCTCCATTGCTTACCACGTGGAGCCGCAGCTTCTCATCGAAACCCGCCGCGCGGCGCGCCGGGGTGACCCCTCTGGGGCCCTTTCCAAGGCATCAGAGATGCTGTCGGGCTGCATGGATTTCGTGAAGCTCCTCGAAGCGAAGGCCGAAAGTGGACACTGAAGCAGGGATGCGGCTCGCGGAAAACCTGCAAGCGCTCGCCATGGTCGATCCTTCCCTGGCCGCCGAGGTGCGCTCCTGCGCCCCGGATCCTTCGCTGAAATTCGTGACAGCCCGGAACGGGTCGGTGGTGCCCGCCGTGCATGACGGCGCTCGCCTGACCCCCCTGCACTCCCTCTACGACCCGGGACGTGAGTCCCGCCGGCAGCACGAATCCTCGGAACGGGCCGGCTGCATGGTTTTTCTCGGTCTGGGCGCCGGGTTCCAGGTCACTGCCGCGCTCGAACGCCCCGAAGTTTGCTCCGTCCTGGTGGTCGAACGCAGCATCGAAACCTACCGGGCGCTCATGGAGCGCCTCCCCCTGACAGCCGTCCTGGCTGATCCGCGCGTGCGGCTCCTTGCCGGCACCAGCGGGGTGCGGGCAGCCGTGCTCGCCTCCTGGCAGCCGGCGCTCATGGGGGGCCTGCGCAGTGTGCCCCTGGCTCCCTGGTGCGCGCGTCATACTTCCTTTTTCGCGGCAGCCGCGCGTGAGACCCAGGCAGCCGTGGAGGCGGTTCGCGCCGACTATGGCGTGCAGGCGCATTTCGGCAAGCGATGGTTTTCCAACATGCTGCGGAACATGGAGGCAGCGGAAAAACAGGGACGCGAGGTCCCGCGGAGGAGCAGGGCTTGCGTCACCGCGGCAGGGCCTTCCCTGGAAGCGCAGCTCGGGCAGCTCGCGGCGGCGCGGGATGGAGGCATTCTTCTCGCCTCCGACACGTCACTTCCTGCGCTCCTGCAGGCAGGCATGCCCCCCGATGCCGTTCTCTCCATCGACTGCCAGAATCACGGGTACCACCATTTCCTGAAGGGACTTCCCGAAACAACCACCCTGTTCCTCGACCTGGCCTCCCCGCCGTTCCTCGCGCGTTTGACCAAGCGCACCTTCTTTGTTGCAAGCGGGCATCCCTTTGCCGCGTACCTTGGGGCGCGCTGGATGGAACTTCCCGGTATCGACATGTCCGGCGGCAACGTCACCCATGCGGCGATGTCCCTTGCGCGGGGCCTCGGCGCCAGGGAGATCACCCTGTTCGGTGCCGATTTCTCCTACCCGGGCGGCCGCTCGTACTGCCGCGGCACCTATCTGCACGACCTCTTTCACTCGCGTCAGGGCCGCCTCTCCCCCGCAGAGAGCAGTTTCTTCTCCTTCCTGTTCAGGGACCCGATGACCACGAGGGAACGACTGCCGGAGGGCACCAGATACACGACACCCGTTCTGCGGGGCTACCGGGACAGGCTCCTGGAGCTGATGGGGAGCCTCGACGCAGACTGCACGGCCGCGCCCGGCGAAGGCCTTCCCCTGGATCATGAGCGCCCGGCATCACGGAAGGCCGCCGTTCCGCTTCACTGGTTTCCCCCGCGGTGCGGCTGGAGGGAGTTCCTGCGGGGATTTGCCGATGAGCTGCGCTCGCTGCCGCCGCTGGAGATAACGCGGTGGGCCGCGATGTCCTCGCTGCGGCCTGAGCAGCGCGAGCTGTGGAATGTCCTTCTTCCTGTCGCCGCCCGGGTGGAAATGGAATACGCCAATCGGCAGAAGATGGTGCCAGCCCTGGAGGAAGCGCGGGAGTGGGCCATCCGCAGCGTCGAAAGGGTCCTTACTCCGCGGTAGCCTGGTAAAGGACCCCCGCGTACCCCACGAAAGACTCTGCCGGCCGCACATCCAGGCTGGTCATGTAGCGAACGAGCTCTCCGCGGCTCACCCCTTTTTCACGGGCAAAACTGAGCGCCGCCAGGGCGCCGCCGGCGGAGCAGGCCGACCTCTCGCTGAGGGCGCGCTCAAGGGCCGCATCGAAATCCAGGGCGAGCAGGCTGTCGATAAACCGACGGTCGTTCACCTCCCGCACCCACTTCTGGGCCGGCTCTCCCGACCCGGCCGGGGCGAACCCGTAGCTGGTCCCGTAGTGGGTGAGATCGGTCGAGCCGGCAACGGCGATCCGCTTCCCAAGGGTGTTGGCCGCCCGCGCCAGCGCTCCTCCCAGGTGGCCGGCCTCCGCGCTGGGAGAAGCACGCATGCCTAAGGCGTGGGCATTGGGAAAGAGGTGCCTGAGGAATGGCAGCTGGATCTCCACGGTGTTGTCGGCATAGCGGTCCTCGCGGATGGGGAGCGCTGTCCGCAGCTCGGCCAGGAGCTCGAGGTCGGCCGGTATGCTGCCCAGCGGGGTGTCGTAGGCATCCTCGTAGGCGCACAATATTCCATCAGCAGGACCGAGGTGCCCGCCGATAATAACGATGGTATCAATGCTGCGAGAAATACGCGAGAGAACCTCAAGGGCAAGACTGCCCGAATACTCCCACCCCGCGTGGGGGACCACCACCGCGATCCCGTCAGCATGCTGCGGAGGG
>JBEKVA010000182.1:0-8333 GCA_049514475.1 Spirochaetia bacterium | reverse complement strand
AAGAACTCCTGAGGAGGAGACCATGAACAAGAAACTGTATGTCGGCGGACTGTCGTATTCGGTAACGGATTCACAGCTGAAAGATCTCTTCGCGAGCCACGGGACCGTGGAATCCGCGAAGGTCGTCACCGATCGGGAAACTGACCGCTCGCGCGGCTTCGGCTTTGTCGAGATGAGCACGCAGGAAGAGGCCGAGAAGGCCATCGCGGCGCTCAACGGCACCCAGCACGAAGGCAGGAGCCTGACGGTGAACATCTCCAAGCCCCGCGAGGATCGCCCGTCGCGCGGCGGCGGAGGCGGTGGATACCGCGACCGCTACTAAGCGGACGCCGAATCGGAAAAAGGGGGGCAGGTCGGCCCCCCTTTTTATTGCCCTGGCGAATCGACGGTGAGGTTATGCGCATCCCCCGACGGTGTTATATTTCAACCATGAGAGTCCTCCCCGGCTTCAGGACCGCCGCGCTGGCGCTCTGCCTCGCCGCCGTGATGGCGTGCGCGGCGCACGCCGCGCCGCGTACGGACCCGCGGCTGGCTGCCCCCGGGGGCTCCGACGAGGAGTTCCTCGCCGCGTACTCGCAGGCCTCGGCGGACTGGGGAGACGGCGTCGAGGCGACCATCGAGGAAGCCTACCGTAAGTGCTTCCGCACCTACATCATCTCCGGCAGGGTCATCACGCTCCACCTGCCCTTTGCCGAGAACAACGAGCGCTCGGAGCTGGCCGGATCTCGGCTGTCCGTGGAAGGCGGCGGCAAGGCGGATCCGCTGGCCCTGTGGGACCAGATCGACACCATCATCGCCTCCCCCGACTTTTCCCGCTATGCCGCCGAGCTCTCCGACGGCCACGAAAAGGTGCTCAGCTTCGACCTCACCGCGCGCACCTGGTCGGCAAGCCGCGACTGGTACGCCATCGACCAGATGAAAGCCGGCTCCTACCCGGGTCTTCCCCATCGGCCCACCGTGCTGGCAAGCGGCAAGGGGCTCACGCCCCCTGACGTCTACAACTACCTCTACGGCGTGGGCAGGCTCGGGATGGACTGCTCGGGCTTCGTGTGGCACGTGCTCACCACGGTGGCGAAAACGGGTGGGCTGGACCTGAACAAGGCGCTGCGCCGCTACCTCGGCGCGCCGAGTGCCGCGCGCGCCTCCCTTTTCATCGGGACGTGGTTCTTCGATCCGCGCAACAGGAACCTCATCACGGTGAAGGACGAGATACGCAACCTGCGGCCCTGCGACGTGCTGGTCTTCCGGGGGGACGGCGGGCTTACGACGCACTCGGCGATCATCCAGTCCATCGACATGAAGGGGGGCACGATCCGCTACCTGCAGTCCACCGACAACGCGGAGCAGGACGACCGCGGCGTGCACGAATCACTGATCACCTTCGACCCGGGCAAGCCGCAGACCAGCCTGAAGGACCCCTCCCTCGTCTGGCACCAGAGACGCACGGCGGCCTTCACGGGGGAAGAGGCCGGGGTGGAGTTCTGGGATGACGGTGAGCGCTACCGGGCCTTCCCCGAGTTCGGGGGCGGGGCCGTTGTGCGCCTGAAGGCCATGCAGAAGCTCATGGCCCGCTTCAGCACGGCGCGGTAGGGGGCGACTCGCTGGGGTGCGCCGCCCGCTCCCGGCAGCGCTGGATGTACAGCAGCGAGGGGCCGTCACCGGGCCGCAGTGAGAGAACACGGTTGAAAAGGTCCTCCGCCCTCGCCCACTCCCTGTCAGCGAACCGCTCCAGCGCCTCCTCGTAGTACCTGAGTGCCTCCAGAGTTGCCTCCGGCGCTCCCGCCTTCTCCCCCATGAGCTCGAACACCCGGAAGACCGCCTCGGTTCCCGCGATATGCACCCGGTCGAGCGAGCGCACGAGGAAGGCTTCCCCCGCGGCCTGGCGGACTGCCTCCGAGATGATGATCGAGGTGCCATAGCGCGCGTTCAGGCTCTCAAGCCGGGACGCCAGGTCGGTGGCGGCGCCCACCACGGCGTATTCCGGCATGCTTCCCGCGCCGATCTCGCCGACCACGCATTCCCCCGTCTCTATGCCGATGCGCGTGACAAACGGCGGCGCCGCCAGCGCGCCCAGCTCCTTCTCTACGGTCTTGATGCGAAGCGCCGCGCGGCACGCCCGGGCGGGATGGTCCGGCAGCGCGATGGGCGCCCCGAAGTAGGCGGCCACCGCGTCCGCGGCGCTTCGGCCCAGGATGCCGTCCAGCCCGAGCACCACCTCGCGCACCGCGGCATGGTAGGAGTTGAGGAGCTTCACCACGGCGCCCGGCTCCTCCAGCGCGGCACCCGAGGGCAGGCCCTTCACCGCGGCGGCCAGCACGGTGACGTTCCTGCGGCCCCCGCGGGGGCTCAGCGCCTCCGGGGCGGCCAATACCTTCGCCATCCCGTCACCCGACAGCCGTCCGGCGAACGAGTGGCGCAGCGCGCGTGTGTTCCGCCGCCAGCGCACCGTCTTGTCGAGGCTCAGCACGATGCCGGCCAGGGCGGCGCTGCCGCCGGGGACCAGGGGGTTCATGAAGCCGCCAAAGAGCACGAACGCGCCGCCGAAGCCCGCCAGCGCCGCCGCCGCGGCCCCCAGGCCTATGAACAGCGTTGCCGCGGGCCGCGCCTTCAGGAGGCACAGCCCGAGGAGGAGGGCGAGGGCCACGCTCACCATCGCGGTGGCTTGCCGGGGCACCTCCCGCAGCGAGCGGCCGGCGAGGATCGCGCTGGCAAAGGCGGCTGACGCGCTGGCATCCGTTGCCGCCGCGCCGAAGGGGGTCCGCCCCGCGGGGGCTGGCGCCTGGGAGCCGGCAAGGGAAATGATGCACATCGAGTCACCCACGCTCGCGTGCAGGCCGGCCCTGACCGCCCGGATTTCGTCAAAGGTCTGACGGGCCTCGGAGAAGATGCCGGGGACCCTCTCCTCGTTCAGCCGTATGGCCAGCTTCTCCGGGTCGCTGAGAGACGTCGACTGCAGCGACCGCCCCGCGTCGGCGACGATGCGCGCCTCGGCGTCCCCGTTCAGGAACTGGTCGGCGAGGCCGAAAAAGCGCTCCCGCGCCTGCCGCCACTCGTCGGCCCTCGTATCCTCTCCCGCGCCGAGCATCTCGGTGCGGACCTGGGCGGCGAAGTTATAGACGTCCAGCAGCGAGCTCTCGTTGCGCAGGTAGGAGAGGTACCCGTGCGCGTCCATGTTGCGGAAAGACGTGAGAAGGCTTTCCTCCAGCTGCTGGTGACGCAGAAGCTCGCTCCATGACAGGTGCCGAAGGCCGTCTGCCCCGGGCGTCTCTGGCCCCGCGGCTGCGCCGGGCGCGGCGGGGGGGTGGGGCCATTCGATGAGTGCCTCCCCGGCGCCGGTCAGTGCAATGACGCGGGGCGGCACCGTTCGAAGGACGATCCCGTCGGGATGAAGCTCCACCGCGGGATTGTCCATGAGGTCAAGGAGCGCGGCAAAGGTGATCTGGGCGAAATGGATCGCGCCGCGGTAACCCGCGGATTCTGCGCCGCGGTAGCCCGCGGATTCAGCGTCGTAGCGCGCCGTCAGGTACGCCCGGCGATGAACCCCGTCGGCATCCGCCGATGCCTCGGTGAAGCCGCCGCCGCGCGCGCCGCGCAGCAGGGGAAGGACGGGAGGTCGCAGGGCCCGCGCGGGGAAGGAGGGATCGCGGCCGGGCACCCCGACGGCTATTGGCAGCCGCTGCAGCATCTGCTGCAGAAGGTCATGGTCGGTGGAAGGGTCCTCCGACGGCAGGAGCTCCATGGGAACGTACGAGCGGCCGAAGAGCTGCACCGCCTGCCCGAGGAGGGCATC
The DNA here is from genome assembly GCA_049514475.1 of Spirochaetia bacterium. Classification (GTDB taxonomy): domain Bacteria; phylum Spirochaetota; class Spirochaetia; order SZUA-6; family Fen-1364; genus Fen-1364. The sequence goes on along the minus strand of JBEKVA010000182.1, from coordinate 4,543 downwards.
GTCGTCGCGCTCGATGCCGGTGGCCGCATCCAGGAGCCTGAGCTTTGCCTGTGCCACCAGGCCGATGACGTCTCCCACGTAACGCGCCGAATCCTTTGGCCGCACGGAGCCCCGGCGTATGGCGTCGAACAGGGTCTGGATGTTCTGCTCCATGAGGGTGAACTCCCGGTCCAGCACATCGGGAAAGCCCTGCCGCAGCGCTGAGGGATCCAGGCCCGGCTGGCTCTTCCTGCCCAGCGGCAGGTCCAGCACCGTGGAGCGGGCGTTCATCTCGGCAAGGAGCACGATGCCGTCGGCCAGGATGTCCCTGCTCCAGGGCCACGCACCGGCCGCGGTGGCGGCGCGATCATCGATGTCGACCAGGAGGACCTCGCGGGGGGCCGCGTAGGGCTTTCTCAGCGCCAGCAGCCTGTCGTAGGCCCAGCCGCCCGCGGTATCAAGGACGCCGCTGAATGCGATGAGTGCCAGGAGGAGACCGGCCCCGAGAGAGAGAAGGATGTCGTGGATGACGCGCGTGAGCCGCATACGAACAGCATACAACAGAGAGGGGGTACCGGTCAGCCGATCTCGATCATGCGCTGCACGGCGCGATGGGCCCTCTGGCGTATGTCCTCGGGCACCTCCACCACGTAGCGGGTCTGCTCCAGGGACGCGAGGGTCATCTCGAGGGTGATCTCGTTCATGTGGGGGCAGCGCACGCTGCACAGGCGCAGCATCTCCTTGCGCGGGTTGGCCGCCGCGATGTTGTCCCCCATGCTGCACTCGGTGAGAAGCAGGTAGCGCGGCGCCTTTGTGTCCTCCACGTAGGCGATCATGGCCGCGGTGCTGCCCGAGAAGTCCGATGCGGCCACCACTTCGGGGCTGCACTCGGGATGGGCCAGCACGACCACGTCGGGGAACTGCCGGCGGACGTTGGCGATGTCCTCCACGCTGAACTTCTCGTGCACCTCGCATCGCCCCTGCCACCCGATCATCTGGTAGTCGAGGTCGACGGCAGGGTCAGCGGGTCGCGGGGACTTTGTCGGGAATATGATGCGCTTGCCCGTCTCCCGCGCCACGTTGCGGGCCAGGAACTCGTCGGGAAGGAAGATGATCCGATCGGCGCCCAGGGACTGCACGACCTTTGCCGCGTTTCCCGAGGTGCAGCAGATGTCGGACTCCGCCTTCACATCGGCATAGGTGTTGACGTAGGTGACCACGGGAACCCCGGGGAACCGGGCTTTCAGGTCGCGCACGTCGGCCGCGGTGATGCTCTGCGCCAGGGAGCAGCCTGCCTTCGGCGAGGGGATGAGCACCGTCTTGGTCGGGTTGAGGATCTTCGCGGTCTCCGCCATGAAGCGCACGCCGCAGAAGACGATGATATCGGCGTCAGTCGTTGCCGCCTTGCGGCAGAGCTCCAGGGAATCACCGGTGAAATCCGGGATCGAGTGGTAGAGGGCGGGCTCCATGTAGTTGTGACCGAGGATGACCGCGTTTCTCTCCCGCTTCAGCGTGTTGATCCTGAAGGCAAGGTCCGCCTTGTACTTGAGCTCGAAATCGGGCACGACCGTCGAAAGGGACTCCCGCATCTGCTGGTAAAGCTGCTCCGCCGTGCCGGCTGTCTGCTGCATCTATGGCTCCTCCCCAAACGGTACATCCAAATCGGGGAAAGGGCAAAGGGCGGCCGGTGCGGCGGGAGCGCGCGGCGCGCCAAAGGCCCGTGCAGTGCGCCAGCAGTCGCCGCGGCACGTCAAAGGCCCGCGCAGTGCGCCAGCAATCGCACGCCTTGACTCCCGCAGCCCTTCACGACATGCTGGCCGCGAGGAACCCGCACGGATGAGAACAAGCCGCAACAGGATCGGCGCCCTCTCTCTCCTGGGCGCCCTTGCCGGGTTCCTTATCGTCACGTTCCAGCCGTGGATACCCCTCGACCACGTCATCCTGTACCGCGCCTTGAGCTTGAAGGCCCTGCTCATGGCCTTCTTCGACGCCTCCCTGGTGGGGTCCCTCGCCGACTGGTTCGCCGTGAGCGCCCTGTTCAAGAACCCTCTCGGCGTGCCCCTTCCCCACACGGACATCATCGCCAAGAACAAGGATGCCATCGCGGAAGCGGTGCCCCGGTTCCTCACCAGCTTCGTGAGCGAGGAGAAGATCGCCGTCGAGCTTGTCCGCGTCGACTTTGCCGCCAAGGTGCAGGCCTTCCTGTCGCAGCCGGATGCCCGCGGGGAGCTGCACGAGTTCCTGCGCAGCCGTCTTTCCACCCTGCTCTCCGCCGCAACGATGGCCGAGGGCACCCGCTCGGAAGGCCTGCGCACCTTCACGCGGGAGATGTTCAGCTTTGCGCGGGAGACGCTGGACCCCGCCGCGATCTTTGCCTCGGTGCTCCGCTGGGCAAGGAAAGAGGGGCTAGAGGAAAAGATCATCGAGAACGCCGCCGAGCTTCTGCGGGTGGGGATCGCGAGAAACCTCGTGCGGCTTGCCGCCGCGATCACCCCCATCCTGAAGCGCAACGCGGGATGGCAGGGCATCTTCGTGGGCCAGGGAACCATCGAGCGGCTGCTGCAAGGCGTGCAGAACGAGCTGGCCCAGGTCCGCTCCAACCCCGGTCACGAGCTGCGGCGCATGCTCAGCGACGCGCTGGGCGGCTATGCCGCCCGGCTGGCCGGTGAGGGGGAAGACCCCGGTGATGAGCGGGGCCGGTTTCGCGCCTCGGTGCGCCGCATGCTTGCCGACGAGGGGCTGCAGGAACGGGCGGCGCAGCTGCTCGCGGCGCTGCTGGGCAGGATTGGCGCGGACCTCGGCGGGCAGAACAGCCGATTCTTCTCCGGCATGGAGCGCGCGGAAAGCGCCCTGGCCGCCCAGCTGGGCCGCAACGAGGCCTTTCGGGCAGGCTTCAACCGCGGCATCGCGGGGCTCATCTCCGGGGCCATGGCAAAGAGCAACCTGATCGAGGGCATGACCGGGTACCTTGCAACGCTGCTGAAGAGCACCGACGAGCGGGACTTCGTTCACCGCATCGAGGATGCCGTCTGGAACGATCTGCAGTACATCAGGGTCAACGGAGCGGTGGTGGGCGGTCTTGTCGGCCTGCTGCTCTCCCTGCTCTCCGGCCTGCTTTAGTCAGCCCGCGGTCGGCCTAGAACCTCCAGAACGACGGGAAGATCAGCCGCAGCGCGGTGTCCAGCGCCACCCCAAGTATGAAAAGGTTGCCGAACCACCTGTTGTGCACAAATGCAACGGTGGAGAACCAGCGCGGCCAGACCGGGTAGCCCGGCGGGGCCTCGGCGGGACGGGGCAGCCACAGGCGGCGGAGGGCTTTCAGCCCCCGCGGCGCCGCGAAGAAGACGACCAGGAGCGCCGGCGTGAAGAACCGCGGCACGGCAATCAGGTAGAGGGTGAGTGCATAGGCAAGGATGATGGAGGCGATGGTGATAACGCGCGCGGCCGTTTCCCCCACCAGCACAGGCAGCGTGTGCACCCCTTTCTGCCTGTCCTCCCCTGACTTGTCGATGTGCTTGCCCAGGTTGATGCTTGCCGTGCTGAGCCCGAAGGGGATGCCGGCAATCGCCACGTACCAGCTCCACGCATGGGCCAGCACGAAATAAACGCCCCCGATCATGATCGGCCCCCAGATGAGGAAGATCGTGAGCTCACCCAGGGCAAAGTACTTGAGCGGGTACGTATAGAGGAGCAGCATCACCGCGCCGTATGCGAAAAGGCCTATGGCCAGCGGGTGGAACTCCGCGCTGTAGAGGGCATAGGCGGCCGCGATCAGCGCGAGGACCCCGGTGACTATGAACCAGCGCATCTGCACGCCCTTGCTCCAGAAGCCCTGCACCAGGGGGTGCACCCCGTACTGCGTGCGGAAATAGTTGTCGGTGTCGATGCCGCGCCTGAAGTCGGTGTAATCGTTCAGGAGGTTGTTCGCGCCGTGCGCGAGAAACAACCCGACGGTTATGACCAGCCAGGGCAGCCACGCAAAGTGGCCTTCGCGCACCGCGAAGAGCCCCGCAATCACGCAGGAGTACAGGGTGACCGTCGTCACCCCCGAGCGCGTCGCAATCAGCCACTTCGAAACCACGTCAAGGGCGTCCCACTCGCGCTTGCTCTCCATCCGCACGAGCGTCGTGGTGGCTTTCTTCCACATGGGGAAATTGATCGTCATGCGAGTAATATAGAAAGAGATGCGAGGAAAGTGAAACGCGCGGCGTTCGGCGCCGCGCGGCGCGCTACTCGGCCAGTTTTCCCTCCTTGGACGGCATGTGCAGGATCTCGCGGGGCTTGCTGCCCATGGCAGGGCCGACGATGCCCCGCATCTCCATCTCCTCCACCAGACGGGCCGCGCGGTTGTAGCCAACCTTCAGGCGGCGCTGCAGGTAGGAGGCTGACGCCTTGCCCTGGCCCATGATGATCTCAAGGGCGCGCTCGAACAGCGGGTCGTTGCCAGGCTCGCCCTGGAAATCGCTGCCTTCGTCGTCATCGAGGAACACTTCGTCGTCGATGTACTGCGGGGGCCCGAGCTTCTTCACGTACTCGGTGACCGCGTCGATCTCCTCGTCATCGA
>JBEKVA010000181.1:0-8357 GCA_049514475.1 Spirochaetia bacterium | reverse complement strand
CCCGGGCACCGTCAACGCCGCGCCTGCCGGCGGGCGCTTGCCGGCGGCGCCCGAATCCGCCTGCGGCGGCGCCCGAATCCGCGGGTTGACCGGCGGGCTGCCCCGCGGATAGACTGTGCCTCTTACGGAGCCCGCGTGGAATATACAGTCATTTCCCATCTTCTCCTGAAGGTGATGCTCATCCCCATGGTTGCCCTCTGGGCGTTCCATCTCTACCAGAGGCGTTTCAAAAACGCGGGGGTTCGCAAGCGCATCGCCACCCTCTCCCTCACCGTCGTTTTCATAGGCGCCTGGGTAGCGGCGTGGTTCTTCGACCGCTACGGGGTGCCCGACGTGTACCTCATCGCGGTGGCAGCCGCCGCGGTGATCGTCGTCATCTGGCAGCGGCGGCGCCTGCTCCCTTACACGCGGCACTGCGTCCAGTGCGGCAAGCCCCTTTCCCTCACCCGGATGTTTTCCTGGGATTCCAACAAATGCGAGGTCTGCGAGCCTCCGATCGCGGAAGGAGATACCAAGTGATGAAGAACAGGAAGCTGTCGATGCCCTTCTGGTGCGTGAGCAATCCCGTGGGCGACCCCTTCGGACCGGCCATCATGGACCGCATTTCCTCGGTGGAAGCCTGCGAGCTCCTCGTGAAGGCGAAGGAGGAGAAGCTGATCGACTTCACCTCGGCGCACGACGACGACCTGGTGCCCTGGGACCCGAAGCATCCCGAGGACGACATGGATCCTTCCAGCGCCGCCTCCAAGACCCTGCGCGTCATCAAGGACAAGCTGGACGCGGCGGAGCTGAAGTTCATCATGGCCACCTGCAGCCTGCACGGCAATCCCGTTTTCAGGAACGGCGGTCTCACCAATCCCAACCCCGAGGTGCGGCTGCTCGCGGCGCGCAAGGTCATGCGCACCATCAGGATCGGGAACTTCCTCGGCGCCGAGTACCTCGTCTACTGGGTGGCGCGGGACGGGTTCGAGTGCCAGTTCTCGGTCCCTTGGGAGAAGAACTATGGCTACCTCATCGAGGGACTGAACCTCGCCGAGCGCTACATCAAGGAGCAGAACGGCTCGATACGGCACGGCAGCATCGAGCCCAAGCCGAACGAGCCCCGCGGCGAAATGTACCTCCCGACGACGGGCCACGCGCTGGGTCTCATTGCCATGCTCAACGACCCGAGCTTCTGGGGAGTGAACCCCGAGGTCCTGCAGCACGAGGGCATGACGAACCTCTCCGCCGAGGTTGCGGTAGCCATGGCGATGCAGGCGCAGAAGCTGTTCTTCGTGCACGTCGGCAACCAGAAGGCGGGACAATTCGACAACGACCTGCCCATGCTCGTCGGCATGGACGGGATAAAGGAAATGGTGGCCGTGCTCTGGCTGCTTGATCGCATGAGCTTCCAGGGACACGCGGAGTTCGACAACCACATCCTGCGCACCGACACGGCTCCCGGCAAGGAGAACAGCACCCGCATCCGCATGGATTTCATCCGCCAGAACGTCGAGAACTACCGCATGGCGGAGAAGAAGGCGCGGGAGCTGGGCGCGGATGCGGATATCGCGAAGATGGCCTCCGCCCTGTGGGACCGCGAGCCGGGGATCGCGAAAGCCCTCGCGCAGGGCGACCCTGCCGAGCTGCTGAAGGCGCCCCTCGACTACGAGAAGGTCAACGGGACGGGACTGGGAATTGCGCGGCTGGACCAGATGGTGACCCGCCGCCTGCTGGGGATGTAGGAAAAACAGCGGGCCCCCTCGGGGGCCCGCATTTCATCATTTGAACAAGTCGATGGTGTCCTGCTTCCTCTTCGCCTCGTCGTAGCCCGCATTCACGCTCTCATCCTGGATGAACCCGTCGAACTGCCCTGCCTGATCGTCGTTGAGAACGATCTGGTCCCGGCCGCTCCAGAACGTGGACGATCGCATGACCAAGAATATCTGCTGGGCCCCTGTCGTGTCGAAGCGCGAGGTAAAGACGAATGTCAGCTCGCGGGAGCCGCCGGCGTCCCACTCTCCGCCGCGGCGGACAAGCTGGGTGACACTCAGGGTGGAGATCTCCTTGGTGATTTCCACGCCTTTCTCCTCGGCCACGGAGGACCACTGGCGGTACTTGGAGAAGACCTCCCGCAGCGCGTCACGCACGTACTTGTCTGCAAGGAGGGTGTAGCGCGGCGCGCCCCGGCCGAACTTGTACTCCACCGAAACGGCGGCAATCCCCGGGTCATCGGCGAAAGCGAGAAAGCGCAGCAGGGTCCGATCGTCCTCGATCGTCCCATAGACGGCCGACTGGCCCGTCGGGGCCGGCTTCCAGGGCGGCAGGGTGGAGCAACCGGTGACGAGCAGTGCGGCACCCATCAGTAATGCGAGCACAAAACGCCCTTTCATGTGACATCCTCCCCTTCGAGCCATCTCAGCCATTGTAACACAATTGCCACTGCACTCTGCTACTCCCTCCGGGCAGGATTGTAGCCGTCATCGCGGCGTTGCGCTATAGTGGCCGCGAATGAGGTGGCAGCGGATCCCCGCCGAAACGACGACCCTCTCCAGCGCCCTTCCCCGCACGCTCGAGGGCGGGGAAGACGGGGCGCTCCTGATCCACGGGTTCACCGGCACCCCGCGCGACCTCGCGGCGCTGGGTGAGGCGCTGCATCGCCGCGGCCTGACGGTGCACATCCCCCGGCTCCCCGGGCATGGCACCAATGGCATTGATTTCCTCTGCTCGGGGTGGCGCGACTGGCTGCGCGGCGCGGCGGATGCCTACGCCGACCTGCGCGCCCGCTGCCGCCGCGTGCACCTTGTCGGCCACTCGATGGGCGGGAACATCGCGGTGCTGCTGGCTGCCCGGTTTGCCGTGCAGCGGCTGGTGCTTCTCGCCCCCGCGCTGCGCACCAGGAATCCCCTTCTCCCGCTGTCACCGCTGATGAGTCTCCTGTTCACCCGGGTCCGCTGGCCTCTGGAAAGGCCCCTGGTGTTCGACGACGAGGATACGGCGGTGCTCATGCGGGAGTACTGGCAGTGGCGCTACCCGACGCAGGCCGCCTCCCTGCTGCGGCTGAAACGGATGGCGCGCCGCTCGCTGCGAAGGGTCACGGCCGACACGTTGACGGTGACAGGGGCACAGGACCGCAACATCCCGCGATCGGTGTTCGGCCTGATCGAATCGCGCCGCAGGACCGGCGTGAGGGAGCACCTGCTCATCGAGGATGGCACGCACCACCTCCTTGCCGCCCCCGGCGGGGAGCGCGTCATGGAGGCCGTCGCGCAGTGGCTGCTGCGGGAGTAGCTGAGGCGCCCGCGTTGACACAAACCAGCGCTCCGGCTACGGTGCGCAGATGAGCAAGATCGCAGTCATTCCCGGCGACGGGACAGGCCCCGAGGTCGTTCGCGAAGGGATCAAGGTCCTGAGCGCCGCCTCGCGAAAGTTCTCCTTTGCCCTGGACTTCACCACGTTCGACTGGGGCGGAAACAGGTACCTGAAGACGGGGGAAACCCTTCCCGCGGGCGCCATAGACACCCTCCGCGGGTTCGACGCGATCTACCTCGGCGCCATCGGGCACCCCGAGGTGAAGCCCGGCATCCTCGAGCAGGGAATCCTCCTGCGTCTGCGCTTCGAGCTTGACCAGTACATCAACCTTCGGCCCGTGAAGCTGTACCCGAACGTCGAGACGCCGCTTGCCAACAAGGGGCCCACGGACATCGATTTCGTGATCGTGCGGGAGAATGTCGAAGGGCTGTACATCGGCGCCGGAGGGTTTCTGAAGAAGGGAACCCCGGACGAGGTGGCCCTCCAGGAGATGGTTTACACGCGCAAGGGCGTGGAGCGCTGCGTGCGCTTCGCCTTCGAGCTGACACGCAAGCGCAACAAGGGGAAGAAGCTCACAATGTCGGGCAAGACGAACGTGCTCACCTACGTGCAGGACCTCTGGTACCGCACCTTCATGGAGGTGGCCAAGGAGTACCCTGACATCAAGGCCGACTATGCGCACATCGATGCGACCACCATGTGGATGGTGAAGAACCCCGAGTGGTTCGACGTCATCGTCACCGAGAACATGTTCGGCGACATCATCACAGACCTGGGCGCCATGGTGCAGGGCGGCATGGGCGTCGCGGCGGGGGGCAACATCAACCCGCAGGGCGTTTCCATGTTCGAGCCCATCGGCGGCTCAGCCCCCAAGTACACCGGGCAGAACGTCATCAATCCCGTTGCCACGATTCTCGCGGGGGCGATGATGCTCGAGCAGCTGGGCCAGCAGAAGGCGGCTGACGCCATCGAGCGCTCGGTGATTGCGGTGATCGGGAAGATGAAGAGCATGGCAGCCGGGCAGATGGGGTTCTCCACGAGCCAGATCGGGGACATGGTCGCGGCGGGGCTGTAAAGCGCCAGCGCCTGGGCCCGCCGCGCTCAGCGGTAGAGGCCCAGGCTCTTCCTGTACATCTGCACGTTCTCGATGAAATCGGTGCTGTCGGCGTACTGGTCGATGGCCCCGATGCGCACGGAAATGCCGCGCAGCTCCTCCCCTTCGATGGCGCTCAGCAGGGCGTTTGTAAACCTCTCGGCGCCGATCACCATGTAGGGACGATCGAAGGCCTGGCGCGGGGTGACATCGAGGGGCCCCGTCACCCCGAGAGCGTTGTGCATGCAGCCGAGGGCCTGGTACAGGGGTAGGAGATTCTCCTCCAGCGCGGCCAGGCTCCTGCCTTCCAGCGCCCCGAATAGCCGCGGGGTCACTGCGGCGGCACAGTGGAGCTTCGCGAATGCGCTGCCCAGCCACTTGTCATAGGGCGCGTAGGTCCTTTCCACGAGAAAGCACAGCTTCATGGCATCCCGCACGATCCGCCCCGCCACGATCCTCATGCCCAGCGGGTCTCCCGCCTCCGCGCAGCGGCCAATGAAGGCATCCTGGCGCGAGAGCCTCTGCCACTGGCAGGCCATCCTGTACAGCCATACGTCGCGCGGGTACTCCGCCAGGACGGCACGCATGCGCGCCAGCTCCCCCCGCGGGTCGTGGAACACCTCTCCCGAGGTGAGCTCCAGCAGCCTCTGCTCGGGGAAGGTCAGCCAGTCACGGGGGCCGATGGCGCCGTGGATGTCCATCCCGAGGTACCGCGCGAAGAACTCCCTGACGGTGGTGATGTCGATTAGGTGGTGTGCCAGCCCGCTCTGCATCGACGGGACGCCGCCGCCATGACCGTCGTCATCGGGGTATCCGACGGGAATTCCCTGAAACGATTCAGGCAGCCGATGCCTCAGCGCTTCATCCAGGGAGGCGGCGGCGCGCGCATGCACATCCTCCGGCAGGAAGACCTGGAAGCGCGGGCCCCAGTGATGATCGATCGAGCGCTCCGAATCGTAGCCCAGCACGTCGGACCCTGAGCCCATGAATGCAGCGGCATACGAATCGGGCGGGATGACGCTTTCGATGATCTCCCGCGCTGCCCGCAGGTAAAAGGCCCTCCCCAGCGGGAGGCCGGGAATGAATGAGGCGGTTTCGCTCATGGATCAGGCGGAAGGAAACTCCAGCGTCGCGAAGTAGTCCTCCAGGGTTTCCGCGCGGCGGATTTCCCGCACCGACCCGTCACCCTGCAGGAGGAGCTCCGCGGAGCGGAGTTTTCCGTTGTAGTTGAAGCCCATGGCGTACCCGTGCGCGCCGGTATCGTGGATGACCAGCGTATCACCTTCGTCGATGGCCGGAAGCGTGCGGTCTATGGCGAACTTGTCGTTGTTTTCGCACAGCGATCCGGTGACATCGTAGGTCTTCTCCGCCGGGGCGCGCTCCTTGCCCATGACGGTTATGTGGTGATACGCGCCGTAGAGCGCCGGACGCATGAGGTTGGCCATGCATGAATCCAGGCCCACGAAGTCCTTGTACGTGTGCTTCAGGTGAAGGACCCGGCTGACCAGCCAGCCGTAGGGCCCCGTGATGGCCCTGCCGCTTTCCATGCACAGGCGCAGGGGATGCAGTCCGCGGGAGCGGATGCCTGACTCATACACCTCGCGAATCCCCGCCCCGAGGCTCTTCCAGTCGATGGCGGTCTGCTCGGGCTTGTAGGGAATGCCGAAGCCACCGCCGAGGTTCACGAACTCGAAGCGGATGCCCAGCTGCGCCGAAATGTCGGCGATGAGATCGAAAAGGAGGCGCGCCGTCTCCACGTGGTAGGCGAGGTTCAGCTCGTTGGAGACGATCATGGCGTGCAGCCCGAATCTCTTCACCCCGCGGTCGCGCAGGGTCTTGTAGCCCTCGAAGAGCTGCTCCCGGGTGAACCCGTACTTCGCCTCTTCGGGCTTGCCGATGATGGTGTTGCCCTCGCGGAGCCTGCCCGGGTTGTAGCGCAGAGAGATGAATGACGGCAGCCCGGCATGCTTATCAAGGAACGGGATGTGAGCAATGTCGTCGAGATTGATGATGGCGCCCAGGGCCTTGGCCTTGATGTATTCGGAGGAAGGGGTGTCATTCGAGCTGAACATGATCAGCTCGCCGGTGATGCCGACGCGCTCCGCCAGCACCAGCTCCGCCATGGAGCTGCAGTCTGCGCCGAAGCCCTCCTGCTTCAGTATGGCAAGGATGTGGGGATTGGGACACGCCTTGACGGCGAAGAACTCCTGGAACCCCTCGGCCCAGGAGAAAGCCTTTTTCAGCGCGCGCGCATTCTCCCTGATGGCCTTCTCGTCATAGATGTGAAATGGCGTCGGGTGAGCGCTGATGATCGTTTCGAGCTTCTCCCGTGTGAAGGGAAGCCGCTTGTCGGTCATGAATCCTCCGTTTCCCCGAAGTCTATCGGGAGAAGCAGGGCCTGTCCACCGGGAGGAGGACGACTACTCCGCGATGGCACCGCCCCCGACAAGGATGTCCCCGTCGTAGAAGACCGCCCACTGTCCTGCCGCAATAGCCCGCTGGGGCTCATCGAAGCTGACGCGGGCGCCGCCGTCGGGACCGGGAATGACCACCGCGGGTGCGGCGGGATTGCGGTAGCGGATCTTCACCTGCAGGCGCACGGGCCCGGCAGGGGCTTCGATGCTCGCCCAGTTCACGTCACGCAGGCGCAGCTCTGTCCGATAGAGGCGTGACTCCGGCCCTGCCACGACGGTGTTGGTGGCCGCCTCGATGCGCGTCACGTACAGAGGCCCTCTCCCGCCGACACCCAGGCCCTTGCGCTGGCCGATGGTGTAGCCCCAGATCCCCTTGTGATGCCCGATGACGGTTCCCTCCCCGTCGGTGATGGGCCCCACGCTGTCGGGCACGTTCATGACGGCCCGGTAGCCGCCCGCCGCGAAGTCCTGGCTCTCCGGCCTGTCGTGATTCTCCAGGCCCGCCTCCCGGGCGATCTTTCTCACCGCGGGCTTGCTCAGCTCCCCGAGGGGAAACACGACGCGGCGGAGCTGCTCCTGGGCGAGCATGCAGAGGAAGTAGGTCTGGTCCTTGGCGTCATCGATCGCCTTCCTGATGGCATAGCGCCCTGTCCCGGGAAGCTGCACCACGCGGCAGTAATGCCCGGTGGCAAAGAGGTCGAAATCGATGCCCGCCGCGGAGGGAAGCTTCTGGAGGAGCATGCCGAACTTCACGTGCCGGTTGCACAACACGCAGGGGTTGGGGGTCCTGCCCGCAAGGTACTCCGCGCGGGTGTAGTCCAGGACCAGGGAGCGATATTCATCGCGAAGGTCCACGACGTGATGCGGGATGCCCAGGCGTGCGCACACGCGGGCCGCCTCCTCGATGTCCCTCTGCTCTCCGGGCCCGTAGCAGGAATCGATGACCGGTCCTTCGGCGGGCCGTCCCGAGTAGATGGACATCGTGGCGCCCACCACCTCGTGCCCGGCATCCCGGAGGAGCAGCAGCGCGGCAACCGAGGAATCCACCCCGCCGCTCATGCCCACGACAACACGCTTCTTCACGACCAGGACGCCCCTCTCTCAGATGGCGTAGTTCTCCGCGGTCTGCCCGATCTCCCGGGCCTGCCGCGCCAGGTCAGCCAGGGTGAAGGCTGACAGGGACCTGTCGATGTCGTCCCGCAGCTTCTTCCAGACCTGCGTGACGACGCAGGTGGTCACCCGCGAGCAGTCCGCAGGGTGCTCCCCACATTCACCGACGCTGGCCCCTGCCTCGGGGTCCACGCAGGCCACCGGGGCAATGCGCCCCTCGATGGCCTCCACCACGTCCTTCACGGTTATATCCCGCGGCGGGCGCCCGAGGGAATACCCGCCGTGCGCCCCGCGGTGAGAGGTGACGAGCCCCGCTGCCTTCAGCGGGATGACGATCTGGCCGAGGTATTTCTCCGAGATGCTTTCCTGGCGGGCAAGGTCCCGCAGGAGGCTGCTGCCGGCGCCGTGATTCAACGCCAGAGCCACCATGAGTCTCACCCCATAGCGGC
>JBEKVA010000180.1:8375-10271 GCA_049514475.1 Spirochaetia bacterium | reverse complement strand
TTCCCCATCGAAAATGATCTTCCCGGAAAATGGCTCAAGAAAGCCGGAAATCACTCTTAAGAGCGTCGTCTTTCCTGCTCCGTTTGCTCCCACAACGCTCACGATCTCACCCAGCTCCACGTTCATGCTGATGCCGTGGAGCACGGGCGCACCGCTGTACCCGGCCTGTAGTCCGTCAATTTGCAGAAGTGGCATAATCATCCCCTAGATAGGCTGCGATGGCGCGCGGGTCCCCAGTGACTTGTTGGGGGGTTCCCTCGAGAAGTATCTTCCCCCGATCAAGCAGCACGATATGGGAGCAGAGGCTCATGACAGCCTTCATGTCGTGCTCAACAATGATAATGGACCTCCCGTCAGCGTTAATCTTGCGCAGCACGGCAAGAACCCTTTCCTTTTCTGTAGGAATAAGGCCCGCCATAGGTTCGTCCAGGAGAAGCAGCGTGCCTCCGGTCGCAATTGCCCGGCCAACCTCCAGCAGCTTCCTGTTGGGGACAGACAGCTCTGCTCCCTGGGCCAAAGCGACACTCGTCAGGTCGAGGAGCTCAATAATCTGCTGCGCGACCTTCTCCGCCCGCCGAACGGTGCGCTCCCGCAATAGCGCCCCGACGAGCACGTTTTCAACCGTCGTGCACTCAAGGAACGGCTTTGTTGTCTGGAAGGTGCGTGCAATGCCTATACGGCAAATGTCGTAGGGCTTCATGCCGGCAATGTTACGTCCTTCATACGTGATGCTGCCTCGGTCCGGTGTGTAGTAGCCGGCAATCAGGTTAAATAGCGTGGTCTTTCCTGCGCCGTTGGGCCCTATCAAGCCGAGCATTTGGCCGCGACGAAGTTCCAGGTTGGCGCCGTCCACGGCGACAAGCCCGCCAAAAGCCTTGCACACCTGCCTGACTTCGAGAATCACGTCCTGTTCAGCCATTCTCACTCTCCGCGCAGCTCTGCTTTCTGCGGCCCCGGCCCGCCCCGACCGCCTTCATCGCTTTGACAATGAGACCGTTGATCCCCTGCGGAAGATAGATCATGAAAAAGACCAGGATCAGGCCATAGATGACCGTCGTGAGCTGAGGAATCGTCGACAAGTGAGACCTGAGTAACTCACTGATTGGAACCAGGATAGCCGCGCCAATTGTTGGTCCGAATATTGACTGCCATCCCCCAACGATCCCCATGAGTGCGATCTCCGTGGAGAATCCCAGCCCAAGCAGAGTCCTCGGGTCTACGGCAAGAAGGTATTGCGCGTAGAAGACCCCTCCTGCGCCGGTCAAGAAGCAACTTAGCAGAAAACCCCGGATACGATAAAGCGCCACGTTGATTCCAAGAGATTCGGCTGCGTCAGCATCATTGCGAATGGCGTTCCAATAGTACCCAATGCGCGCCCTGTTAAGCAGGACGTTGAGGAGGAGAACGCAGGATAGCATCCCGAAAATGACGTAGTAGTAACCGACCTTTGATGGAAACTGAAACACGCCGGGGGCATTGCCGCCGTTCACAACATTCATTTGTATTCCGGGGGATGCACCGATTACGACCGGCCCGGCATGCAAGGTAGTCATGACAAATATCTGGAGAATGGAGGCAAAGGCGAGCGTCGCGAGCGCGAAATAAACGCCCCGCAGTCGCAGGGTGGGAATCCCAATGACAACCCCGAATATTACCGCAACAACACCGCCGGCGAACATCCCCAGCCAAGGCGTCAGGTGAAGCTGCTGGTAGAGAATCGTCGAGGTGTATCCTCCAAGCCCAACGAAAGCGGCATGCCCGAAAGAAAGCTGCCCCGTCTGAGCTATTATTCCCCAGGTCGTGGAAAGGTAGCTCATCAGAAGAATCTGGATGAGAACGCTCATGTGGTATGGATTAGTCACAAGGAGCGGCAGCAAAAGCAGCAGGACGCCTACG
>JBEKVA010000180.1:0-8363 GCA_049514475.1 Spirochaetia bacterium | reverse complement strand
GAGGGCAACGAGGGTCGCAAACCCGCCGGGCATGAAGACGGAGCTGACGGATTCGATCAAGCCTACGATGATCCCTGCGAAAAGCATGCCCCAAATGCTGCCCATCCCCCCGAGCACGACAACAATAAATGCCTTGATTGTGAGCCCCGTCCCGATTGTTGGGGTTATCGGATAGAAGGGAAGTAAAAACCCGCCCCCAAGGGCGGTCACAGCGCAACCGATTCCGAAAGCGATCGCATAGATGCGATGCACATTGACTCCGCACGCCGCGGCGGCTTCTCGGTTCTGCCCGACAGCCCTAATGATATTCCCCATTTCGGTCCGGCTAAAGAGCCAGTTTGTAACACTCACAAGCACCAGAACGACGGGCACGGGCACCATGCGGCTCACGTTAAACGTTGAGAAACCCGCCTTGATCGTCATTGGCGAGATGAAGGAGCGCACGGTTTTGACATACGGGGTGAACACGACGATTCCAAGGGCACTAAGGATCATGTCGACACCGGCCATGAGCATCAGGACACCCAGAGGCTCGACAACGTAGGCTTTTTCCCGGACGAAGATGGGCCGTACAACCGTGAATTGCAGGGCATATCCAAAGCAGAAGGCAACAGCCGCGCAGAGGAGCGCAGATAAGTACGGATCAATCTTGAGATATTGGAAAAGGTAGTATCCTAGATAAAGGAACAGCATTAGAATCGTGCCATGAGCGAAATTGACGACACGGATAATCCCAAAGATGATGCTCAACCCGAGGGCGATAATTGCGTAGATGCATCCCGTCTCAATTCCCAAAACAAAGGCATTCGCTAAAGAGTTTGTCATGAGACTCTGGAATCCTCCTCACCCCGCAACTTCTTTACCAGCCGGAAAACATGTCTCGTGAGAGAGGAGGCAGGTCTTGGGTTCTTCCTTGCCCCCGCCTCCCCTCGCATTTAAATCACTCTCTTGAGAACAGCCTTAGGGCTCGTCGATGCGCGTTTTTCCCGACGGCCTGTCCTCGGCAACCGCAACATCCCCCGGAAGGGGCTGACCTGCCTCCCCCCAAACGCCCCAGCGCTCTTTTTGGGCCGGAGCCTGGTTAGCGATGTTTTTCAGCTCATCAACCGTATGAACGTAGGTCGGCCAGCTTTCCCGTGCGTCCCAAGTAGGTAGCGGCAAGGGGATTTTCATCGGTCCCCACGAATCCAGTTTCGCACGCCACTTAGGATATATCGTGCAGCGCACGCCGCCGAGGTTCATGGACATGATGCCCGGCTTGTCAACGGTTATCCCGTTCTCGTCATATCTAATGAACTTCCAGCCGAAGGGCTCGAGCGCTGGCACGAACGTCTTGTTCGTTCCCGGGATCTTTATCTTTTCGCCGTTGTCCATGGTGATGTTGGTGGCGGCGATGGCGTCCCGTAGGTTCGAGCGGAACTTCTTGAGATCGGGGTCCCACTTCACCCTTTCCAGTGCGTCTTTGAGCTGCCAGACGCTTGAGTAGGTGTCCGCGGGGTAGCTGTCGTCGATGTCGATTCCCACCTTCTTCTTGAAGGTGTCGTTGATGTAGTTGAAGTAGGGTCGCTCCCAAACCAGTTGGTCGCCGTTTTCCTGGACCCACGCGTAGGCATACGCGGAGGGCGAGGAGCCGAAGTAGAACCCGTCATCTTCGATCCCACCTCCCCAACTCATGATGCCGTACGGGAAGTACATCTTGCGTTCCGCAATCTCCCTGTAGAGGACGATCGCATCAGGGGTGTAGTGCAGAGCGAAGAGCATGTCGGGCTTCGCAGCTTCGATCCGGTCCAGCACGGGGCCGAAGGTCGTGAAGCTGGAGTCTACAACTTCATCCCCGACAATCTTAATACCGTATTTCTTGCAGAGAGTCCTGAACCCGGCCGCGCTGGAGGTACTGCAATCGTCAGAGATGTACTCCATATAGACCGTCTTTGGCATCGGTACATTGTTCAGTTTGCACTGTTCCTGCAGAGCGGCGAACTCCTGGTCTGCTTCGTCCTCGCCTCTGGCGTAGTTCTTGAAAACCCAGCGATACCCGCGGTTCCAAGTTTCGGCAATACCCAGAACATCGATGTCTGGAGTCTGATACCTCTCCGCTTGTGCGGCAATCGGGGTCTGCGTGGGCCAGATGCCCATTATCGAAACAACCTTTTCTTGGTTGATAAGGCGGTCAGCCTGGATCAACCCCTTGCCGGGATCTGCTTCGTCATCCCCCACGACCCCTACGAGCTTTGCACCGCCCAGGTTCTTTATGCCGCCAAGGGCATTGATATGCTCGATGGCCGCCAGGAACCCGCCCGCAGGCTTCTTTCCAAAGCCGGCCCAGCCTCCGCTCATCGCGGTGCAGATCCCGATCTTGATTTCCTTCGGGTACGGCGCGCCGAACACGAGTCCTGCCGTTACAAGCAGCGCAACAACGCACAGAAGAACCAGTTTTCCTTTCATTCTTCCACCTCCGTCTCGGTTTGGTTTAGATCCTTGAAGGGTGCCTAAAATCCTAGGTTTTCCTGACCTCACCACCTCCTTCTTTCGTTAACAAATCGTCTTGTACAGCCCGAAGTCTTAAGACAGCCATTATTAGGCCGTCCTAACACTGCATCTGGCGTATCTTGCATCATCTGCTCTTTACGGATTGGTCAATGATATTCTGCAAGAATCGTGCCTAGATGGCAGCATGCTTGAGTGTGACTTTTCACAGATTTTTCGAGGTTTATTAGCGCAATTACAGAGTTTTATATGCAAAAGCTAAGTGCTGCGGGCTTTCGATAATTCTTTCAATACTTTCGACATGTCAATGTATTGGACATGTCGCGCTACATGTCCAGAACGCGGGTCGATCAGCGGAAATCCCGCAGAGGGATCTGGTACCTTCTCATCATATTATAGACCGTGCTGCGCGCCACTCCCATACGGCGCGCCACTTCGCGCAAATTCCCTTTCGTCTCCTCCAGGTGGCTAAGGAGCTGATCCATATCCTGGTTACGACCAGACCCCAGCTCGTTTTCAGATCGGTCGCTTTCCAGGGCCTGATATAAAGGTGGCAAATCCGAAACTCTGATCAATGGTGTTTCAGCTACCGCGATGGCACGATCGATGGTGTTAGCGAGCTCTCGGATATTCCCAGGCCAACGGTAACGTTCAAAGATCGATAGCACATCCGCCTCGATACCCTTGAGGTTTCGACCCATACTGCGGGATGAGCGTTCGAGGAAAACATTCACCAGAGTGCGGATGTCCGCCACCCGCTCTCTCAGTGGGGGTAGCGTCAAGACAAAGGTGTTGATCCTGTAGAAAAGGTCTTCCCGGAAAACCTTCTCCGAGATGGCGCGATAGATATCCTTGTTGGTTGCGGCGATCACCCTTACGGTGACCGCCTTCGCGTACTTGCCTCCAAGCCGAGATACCTCTCCAGTCTCCAGGACACGCAGTAGGTTCACTTGAGCATCCAGGGGCAGCTCCCCGATCTCATCGAGGAACAGGGTCCCGCCATCTGCGAGCTCGATTTTGCCGGGGTTGCCCTCCTTTTTGGCACCAGTGAACGCTCCCCCCTCGTATCCGAACAGTTCGCTCTGGATGAGGTCCCGTGAAAGTGCCCCGCAGTTTATTGCAACGAACGGTCCGTTTCTGCAGATGCTGTTCGCATGGATGGCGTGGGCGAAAAGCTCCTTGCCCGTGCCGCTTTCCCCGAGGATCAGCACGTTCAGGTTGCTTCGGCTTACAGTTTTTGCAAGCTCAACGCACTTGCACAGTCCGGGAGAGCTGCCCAGGATATCATCGAAGCTATAGATGGCGCGGGAACCGGTAAACCTGTGAACCATTTTGAGGATAGTCTTGGATTCCCGTACCCGGATGACCATGGCTTCTATGCCTGTGGCATTGCGTACAAGAGCGGTGGAAAAGCTCAAGGAGATGTCCTTGCCCTTTAGACGCAGCACAGTTTCCTGGTCACTCAGCGCGGTCTCGCTTGACATGAGTGAGAGGAAATTTATATGCGCAGGAATTATTTCCGCAACCGGCCGTCCGCGCACATCGGCATCCGTGCGAAGGATTTCCCGCGCAGTCCTGTTAGTTGAAAGGATCATCCCGTCGCGATCAATAAGGATGATCCCAGTATCCAGTAGTTCGAGCACAGCGTTCTGCTGCTGTATGAGGGACTGCTTCTGCGCAAGAGAAGCCTTGAGGTCGAGCTCCCGTTCTATGGCTTTTACGGAGGCCACGATCAGGCCAAGGGAATGTTCATGGTTCACTTCCAGGGGGCAGGAGAGATTCAAGCTGCCGATTAACTTTACGTCCCGGCGGATCGGTGCCCCGTTGCAGGCCCAGGCATGGTTGTCTTTCAGCCAGTGTTCTTCAGCGCGTATCTGGATCGGGCTGCCATTTGCAAGCGATGTGCCAATACCGTTCGTCCCATTGACCTTCTCCGAATGCACCGTCCCCCGGCGTGGGAAAGCTTTGAATTGCATGATCTCTTCATCGGTTACCGCCTCGAGGACGACACCATCCTCATCCGACAGGGTAATAACCGACTTGCTTCCCTCAATGATCTTATAAAGTTCATGAAGGTAAGGAACCGCAGCATCCAGCAGGTCAGCCCTGAGCGCTCTCCTGTTTGACAGCTCGGCAGGTTCAACGCTAACGCACTCGCCGTTCCGGCAAGGGTCCACACCAAATGCCCTGCAGCGCTGCCAAGACTCCAGGATGCATGGACGCACAGCGCCAGGTTCGACTTCTTGCTTCTCAACGACAAACCTTTTCCAGAGAGTGTACAGGAAGGTGTCCGGGCTCATACCGCAGTATAAGGCCGCAACTGAATTGTGGACAAGGTGTAAACTGACACATTCTCTCCCGTTCCTTGCCAACGTCGGCGGAACACCGCAAGTCTTTTCAGACTCTACGCCACGCGAATTTTCTACCATCCTCAACACCTCGAGGCGTAGCTAAGGATGGTCGGTCACAGATGAAGTCAGATAAGTGGCAACTATTACGCGCGATGGACTGTACCTTGGCACCTCAGCAGTACTCGATGACCAAGGGCATGAAGATCGTCTCACCCTGCCAAATGACAAGTCTTCGACCGCGCCGTCGAAGTCATTTTGCAGTTGTTCGTACGTCCTTAAAGACCTCGCTGGTCCGAATGGCAGTGGCTGTGTCCTTTCGGAGAACCGTTGTATCAGAGCCGCAAGTCGTGCCGGCAACGACGTCCCACGCCATCCGAGCGGCATGCCTTCGCTAATCCCAAGGATCATCGGCAGCTGCGCGACAAATCGTTCTCCCGGATAGTACTCGAACGCACGTTCGCACAGCGTCAGGAATGCCCTGGTCACAGCCGGATTCCGGCCTTGCGCCTCGAGGATCGGCTCGATGAGCGGATGGACGCGGGAGACGTCGCTCCAGAGCCGAGTGCCCAAAGATAACCCCCAGAATA
Organism: Spirochaetia bacterium; assembly: GCA_049514475.1. Lineage (GTDB taxonomy): Bacteria > Spirochaetota > Spirochaetia > SZUA-6 > Fen-1364 > Fen-1364. The sequence continues at coordinate 2,938 of JBEKVA010000180.1, read as the reverse complement.
CTAGTTCACGATTGAACTGTTTTTCTAAACTGGACCCGGCGACTTCTACCCTTTGAACTCAGGGAGACTGTCATCAGGTTTCGAGAAAGCCCACGGGGCGCGCGCCGTGGGTCCGGACCCTCTACCGCGCGTCCAGCTGCTCGATCCATGAGCTGTTGGGGAAGCCTTTCCGCAGCGCCTGCTCGAGCTTCGCGGCACGATCCTGCTCCCCGCGAGCGCGCGCCAAGCGCACCGCGTTGAACAGCCCTTCTGCGGCGATGTCCGGATAATCGGGGAACTGGTAGGAAATCTTCAGGTACTCATCCACGGCTTCCGAGGTGCGCCCCGTGGACTCCAGGGCCCGGGCATGCTCGTGGGCGGCCCGCGCGCCGATCTCGTCCGCACGGGAGCTTTCCAGCGCACTGAAGATGTCAGATGCCCGGCTCCAGTCCTCCACGGCAGCATAGTACGTCCCCAGGAGAAGGCTCGCCTCACCCGCGTACGGCTCCGGCGGGGCGCGGCGGCGCACGTCGTCGATCACGGCAAGGGAATCCGCGGGGAAGGAGGCTATCAACAGCTCAGCGTAGGCGAGCTCGATGCCCGCCACTGCCGCGCTCTGGATTCCCTTCGCCTTTTTTGCTTTCTCCGCGTACTGGCTTGCAAGCTCAAGGCTCCCCAGGGACGTGAGAGCAGAGTGGTAGCCTGCCAGGACCGAATCCAGGAGGGTGCCCCTGGCGTCAGAGGTGATGCACGTCCAGAATCCTGCCAGCGCGGCTTCCCGGTCACCCGCCTGCCGGTTGGTCTCCGCGGACAAGTACAAGGACTGGCCTGCCAGGGGGCTTGAAGGGAAATCACGGGCCACTCGCTGGAATCCTGAGCGTGCATCTTCCCAGTTCCCCGCGTGCAGCGCCTGCTCCGCCGCCTTGTAGACTGCCTGGGGCGCCAGGGTCCCCGTGGGGTACTCCTTCACCAAGCGCGCAAGAGAAGCCTCGCTCGCCTCCTGCCGGCCCAATCGCCGATATGCCCAGAACTGCTCGTAGAGCGCCTGCTCCCGGGACTGGGCATCGCTTTCAGAGCCGGGTGCCTCCAGCAGGTGGTCGAACAGCTGCACGGCGGACTGATCGTTGCCCTGCATGGTGTCGCAGACGCCGGCGCGAAAGAGCGCGTCCGGGCTGCGCTCGCTGGAAGGGAACCTGTCGGAAACCGCGAGGAAAGCCTCCCGGGCCTCGGGAAACCGCTTCAGGCGCAGGTTAGACCAGCCCAGCCAGTACAGCGCCTCGGCTGCATCGGCGGTGGCGCTGCCCGATGAGGACCCGTCGGCCTCGAGAATCTGTGCTGCCTCCGCGAGCCGCTGCGCAGCCTCGGGGAGTCTTTCCCCGCGGTACAGCGCTCTTCCCATGTAGAGCACGATCGTGCCTTCCGGAATCGTCTTCGGCTTTCGCGCGCGGAGCCCCTGGAGGCTGGTGACAGCCTTGTCGAAGCTGCCCATGTTGAAGAGGCAGATCCCCGCTGAAAGCTGGCTCCTCTCGCCTACCTCCCCGGCCCCCTGGTCCTGCCCAACCGACTGGAACCAGGACAGCGCGCGGGGGTACTCGCCGCGCTTGTCATATATGTAGCCGATGGAATAGGCGCTTTCGTTCCGCCATGGCGAACGGGGGTAGTCTCGCACGACCGCCTGGAAATCGTAGAGCGCGTCCATGGGCCGATCGAGTGAGAGAAAGTCACTTCCTCTGCGGAAGAGGTATTCGGAAAACACCTTGGAGCGGGGGAAGCCGTTCACCAGCGAGTCCCAGATGGCCAGGGCAGCGGCCGGCTTACCGGCCTTGTCGAGAAGGGACGCAAGCAGGCGCCGTGCCTCCTCGATCCTCATGCTGGCAGGGAATACCTGCACGAAAGCCTGCAAAGCCTGGACTGCGGCCGCATCGTTTCCATCGTCAGCAAGGAGCAGGGCCCGCTCCCAGGAGGCCTTCTCTCCTGTTGCCCCCGCACCCGCCGCGCCCGCCTTCGCGAAGGACTCGGCGGCCTCTTTCTTCGTCCCCAGCGCAAGCTGCGCAACCCCCAGGGAGTACCACGCCGACTGCTTCTCCGCCGGCTCTTTCAGGAGGGCCAACGCGCGGGCGTACCCGTCGATCGCCGGCTGGTATTTCTTTCGGGCAAGCTGGATATCGGCGGCCAGGCGCAGGGCGTTCCCCTGCCAGGCGCCGCCGGGATAGCGGGCCTGCAGGGAGGAGAGCAGCTCCAGCGCCTGGTCAGGCTGCTTCCTGCGCCAGGCAACATCGGCAAGGCGGAAGGTGGCAGCCTCTCGGTATTGCGAATCAGGATAGAGGGAGAGAACGCTGCGGTATCCTTTGTCGGCGTCCCCGAGGCTGCCCAGCGTGAGAGTGCATTCGGCAAGGAAGAACACGGCGTCAGCGACAAATGGGGATTTCGGATACTTCAGCAGCAGGCGGGAATACAGGTCGCGCGCGGCGGCAAAGCGGCCCGAGCGGTATTCGGCCCCTGCCAGGCGGAATGTTGCCTCGGGGAAAAATGCCGCCGCCGAGCCTTCCGCAAGGATCTTCTCATAGTCGGCGGCGGCATCGGCGTTCCTTCCCAGGGCTTCGCTGGCAATACCCGCCACGAGCAGCGCGTGGAATCGGTAGGGGTCTGTGTTACCAGGCTGTGATGGATGATCTTTAAGGAAGCGCAGGGCATCGGCAGGCCTGCCGAGCTTCAGGCTGGCAGCGGCCAGCCAGTAGGAGACGCGGGGCTGCAGGCTCGAGCCCGGCCGCCGCGCGCGGAATGCTGTCAGCTCATCGAGTGCTTCCTGCCAGCTTCCCGCGTAGAACAGGGAGACACCGAGGAGATAGTCACTCTCCTCGGCGCCTGCGGATTCAGGGAACTCGGCGGAAACGTGCCGGAAGCTGTCGACGGCCAGCGAATAGTGGCCGTCGGCAAATGCCTTCTTCCCGGTGGCCAG
>JBEKVA010000179.1:0-8385 GCA_049514475.1 Spirochaetia bacterium | reverse complement strand
CATGGCACGTTCAACGGTGAGCAGCAGTTTCTGCGTGGCGATCGGCTTCGTCAGGTAGTCGAAGGCGCCGCCGCGGACCGCCTCCACGGCGGAATCGATCGTGCCGAAAGCGGTGATGACCAGCACCTCGGGATCGTAGGGCCGCGCCCGCGCGGCGCGCAGGACCTCCAGGCCGTCACCATCGGGGAGCATCAGGTCGGTGAGCACGACCTCGTACTCCCTGCCCCTGAGCGCCTGGGCCGCAGACTGGCAGTCGGAAGAGACATCGACCTCGTACCCGTTCGCCTCCAGCAGGTCTCGGAGGAGCTTTCCAATTGTCTCGTCGTCGTCGACGACCAGGAGACGGTGACCGCGCGCCATGATGGCTTACACGCCTCTCGTGCGGGCACGCTCGTCGAGGAACCGGGAGATCTCCTTTATGAAGGCGCGCGTGGAGAGCGGCTTCACGATGAACCCGTCGCAGCCGGCGAGGGTCGCCTTTTCGACGTCTTCCTTCATGGCCTGCGCGGTGAGCGCGATGATCGGGATTGACCGCGTGTCTTCCCGTGACTTCAGGATCCGAGTCGCCGCCAGGCCGTCCAACCCGGGCAGCGCAACGTCCATGAGCACCAGGTCGGGGGAGCGGCTCACGGCAAGGTCGATCCCCTCTTCCGCTGAAACGGACTGCAACACTTCGTACCCCTCCCGCTCGAGGAGAATGACGATGAGATTCATGATAAGGGCATCATCCTCGATGACGAGTATTCGCTTCATGCGCCAGGGCCGAGTATGCACCAGGACCGCAAAAAAGGCCAGTGTTGTGCCAAACCGCGCCTGCGGGACAGCCCCGAAAAGTGCCTCCCGGACCTCCTCCGCGGGGCCCCGGATGTCAACCAGCCCACCGCCCGAAGCGATCGACGAGGACGCCTGTTTTCGCTACCGTGAAGGGAGGAGACAATCATGAGAAGGATCGCCGCCGTGGTGGATGACATCTACGAGGACCTGGAGCTCTGGTACCCGCGGATACGCTTCGAGGAGGAGGGGTGGCAGGTACTCGTGGCGGGACCGCAGGCCGGTAAGGTCTATGCCGGGAAGCACGGATATCCCTGCGCGGCCCAGGCAGGTTTCTCTGATCTGCGCGCCGAGGAGCTGGATGCTCTCCTGGTGCCCGGCGGCTTTGCCCCCGACAAGATACGCCGGGATGCGCGCGTGCTGGCCCTCGTGAGGGAGATGAATGCCGCGGGGAAGCTCATTGGCTTCATCTGCCACGCGGGATGGGTGCTGATCTCCGCGGGTATCCTGAAGGGGAAACGGGCAACCAGCACCGTGGGCATCCGCGACGACATGGTGAACGCCGGTGCGCTCTGGGTCGACCAGCCGCTGGTGGTGGACGGGAACCTCGTCAGCTCGCGAACGCCAGCCGACCTGGCGGTGTTCGCCCGCGGCATGGTCGACTGGCTGAAATCGCGATAGGGGATCCTCAGCCCAGCTTGAGGCTCAGCGAGCTCCGATAGGAGTGATAGGAGACGAATGACTTGTCCTCGCCCATAGCGAAGATCAGGTCGAGGGAAGCCTGGCCCGATTTGACATACTCATTCGCGTTCAGCGCGATTTCCATCGTCGTGGTGTCTCCCTCCGTCCTGATGGCGTAGGAGATCACGGCGGCAGACGTATCCTTGTGAGAGTGCCCGCTGCCGAGCTGCGGCTTGAACTGCACCTTTCCGTCATTTCCGACATAGCCTATGAAGATCGAGGCGCCATTCATCTTGAGGGAACCCAGTCCGACGGCCACCCAGCCGCGGGTCTTGCCCGTGAGCGCGATGTTGAGCGTGCTCGCCGTCCGGTTGGCGTAGAGGGTGAGCGGTCCCGATACCTGCGTGAAGCTGTACTCGTCGGGATGCACGACGCCATCGACGACGGTCTTGTTGGCCGTCACGGCGAGGCTCTGTGCGAAGCCCGTCCCCGCGCCCAGCGCGAGCAGCAGGCAGAGAGCAACGAAAAACACGGTCGATCGTTTCATCCTGATGTAACTCCTTGCCCGTAAGATAATGGCGATGGCGGACGGGCGGCAAACGGAGCGCGGAAGTTACTTCTGGGGAGCGATATTCAGTACTTTCCCCGGCAGGATGGTGTCAGGATCGTCCAGCCCGTTCAGCTCGCGCGTGGTGCTCAGGAAATCCTGCCAGCTCTTGCCGCCGGCCGATTCCCTTCCAAGCGAGCGGTAGATCTTCCAGACACTGTCGCCCTGCTGCACGACGTACTTTGTCACGGCGGGGGCTGCGGGAGCAGGGGCCGCTGCCGGTGCCTGCGGCGCCGGCAGCGGCATGGGCGCTTGGAGCTGCGGAGCCGGCACGGGTGCCGCCGCCTGCGGCGGCGCCTGCACCGATGCAGAAACCGGGGGGACCATTCCAGCGCGCGGCTGCAGGATCGTAACCACGACAGCCGCAAGAATCGCAATGCAGAGGGGGGCAACCCAGAAGAGAGGCCGCATGGAGAAGGTGACCCGGGAGGCTGTTTTCCCATGGCGTCGAGGGCGGGCAAGGTGCGCGCGGGGTGCTGTTGCTTCCGGCTCTTCGGCGCCACCCTCGAAAACCGGCTCGCGCGCGCGGCGCGCCGGCGAGGGCAGCGGCTCGCGTGCGGCAGGCCGCGGCGGCGCCGAGCCGGCCCGTGCCGCGGGTGCGGCCGGGGCATGCCGCGTGGTGAGCGGAGCCGCCGCCTCGGGTGCCCTGCGCGCGGGACCCGCGGCTGCCTCCCCCCGTGTCTCCGCCGCGGGCTGCGCCGGCCCGGCTGCGTCCCGCTTCTTCAGAGGCTCCGCGCTGCCCGCATCCATCGACAACTCATGCCGCGGGGCGGTCCTCGCGGAAACCGGCCGCGCGGGCTTCTGCGGAGGCTTTACGATGCGCGTGTGCGTCTGGGCGAGAGCCTCATCGGAGAAATACTTGTCAAGGAAATGAGAGGCAGAGTCGCGGTCGAATATCCGCGGCGGAGGCTCCGGCGTTCGCGCCCCCCGCAGCGCCTCCGCGGAAAGCGGCCCGCGGCTGGCGGCCTTCAACGCGCGCGCAAGCTCCCCGTACTCCTCCAGGGAGGCGCCGCCCAGGCGCGTGCGCACCTCCAGGGCGGGGAAGCAGTTCTTCATGACCAGGGAGATCAGCTGGACGTTTTCATTGCTGAGGTCGTCCCGCAGGGAGAGAAGGTAGAGGAAGAGGAGTACCTCGGGGCTCAGGGAATCCTTCAGCCGGGAGGAGACCTCCTGGCCCTTGCGGATCAGGAGCCTCTTTTCGAGATACGTGTATTGCGTGAGGTCATAGAGGATGGACTGGGGGACCGGAGGTTCCCCGACGAAGATCGTCGTGACGGAAAGCTCGAACTGGGACAGGCTCACTGTGGAGGGGATGTAGAGGGAAAGGAAGTGCAGGATACGGTGCGCGGGAAAGCCCGTGAGGTGAAGCACGCAGGCCACAAGGAGGGCAGCCTCCGTCCCGATCTGGTTTTTCGCCTCCAGCGTCCGCTTTATCTTCCTCTGGGCCGGGGCGTTGGTCCCTGGTTCCAGCTCGGCTGCGATTTCCCAGTACGTAGAGAACGGGTCGGAAAGTGGTTCGAAGATGGCATCGAGGAGTGTATCAAGCCGACTCGAGAGCCTCTTCTCGCGTGGCATACCTTCGCTCCTCCGCGGCAAAGTATCGTTTTTTGCAGTCCCGGTGTCAAGGAAATCGCCTAAAGGCGGCGCGAATCCGCCTTAAAGGCGGCGCGAATCCGCGTAAACGCGGCGCGAATCGTCTCCCCATCGTCATGTTTTAGCCCCCCGGGGCCGAAAATCACGATGAAGGGCCCAAAGTGCTTACAAAAATAACTCGCTATAAAACGGAGGGCAAAAAGCGCTCCATCACGCACGCCTACCGGAAAAAGATCCGGTCCGCCCTCCTGTCACTCACCCGCAACGTGATCCTCTGCAACACCCCCGAGCACGTGGACGCCGCCGCGGCCCTCGCACAGGTGATCAGCAGCTCGGGCATGAACAATCGCAATTACCTTCTGTTCCTGGTGCTCCTGGAAACCAATAACCCGGCGGTCATCGATATTCTCATCGGGGAGAGGAACCCGTTTCTCCTCTTCTCTCCCATCAAGCCCAACTGGTTCCTGATCAAAGAGACCTTCCGCATCCTCGCGAAGTACAAGGGAAGCGAGCTTTCCGTGAAGGCGCTGCTCGCCCTGCTGGGAGTGATCCAGAACGCGTACAAGACCTCGAAGGACGGGTACAAGATCTACCCGCTGCGCATGTCCGACGTGTATAACATCGGGAAACATCTCGACAAGAGCATCGACCAACTCGATCCCCGCAACCGTCTCCTGCTGGAAATACTCTTCGACATCTACTATGTAGGGATCGACAGCGATGACAGGAGCACCAAGCAGATCGGCATCAAGGCGAATGACATCCGCATGGCATTCTTCGACAACACGAAGAGGCTGCTCGACGCCATCCCCGATGTCCTGCTGGTGAAAGACGTCATTCGCACGCCCCTCGCGCCGAAAAACTTCACATGGGTCCCGACCCCCGTGGCTGCAATGGGAGCCCTCGAGGCCCGCGAAGCGCCGGAGACAAAGCTCGGGCGCGCCCCGGCGCCCGTGCCTGCCGGCGCGAAGCAGGCCCCCGTAAAGAAGGTTCCTGCGACACAGAAGGCGCCAGCGGCGAAAAAAGGGCCGTTTCCCGGGAAAAAGCGGGCATCCGGGACGAAACCGGGCCGAAGGGCAGCGAAGGCACCTGCCAAGACTCGCTCGAAGGTTTCTCGATGAGCGGGGCGTTAGTCACTTTCACGGGCATCAGGCCGCTGGAGTTTCTTTTGCATTGCCGCTCGGTTTCCACTATAATGCTTTTCGAAGCCAACGATCGTTCCATGAAATGTTCCATCTATTCCAGAAGGAATGTTCCAAGGATCGAGTGCAAAGGACCGGGGAGCGGCTATGTTCAGTCACATCGGTTCGATTGCGCCGACTTTACCCGCAGAAATGCGGAGGAAATGCTGGGAGCACGTGTTTCAGATGCCGGGAAACTTTGGCATGGCACTTGCATAGGATGACACGGAGAGGCTGAATGCTGCAATTTTCAATGCTGAAGTTCTGGAGTGAAGAGGACCTGTACCGCCTGCAGGTGCAGGCCGTGTCCCGTTTCATGAAGGTCGATTCGCCCTTCGCGGTGGAAGCTTGCGTGGAGTTCGCCCGCTATCTCGGGGGCAAGGGGCTCGACGGGGACGACTACCCGCTCTTCCTCGAAATACTCAGAGACGAGAACCGCTACGTGGTGGAAGCGCTGATCGGCAGGGAGAAACCCTTCGACCTTTTCACGAAGGTGCAGCCCAACCCCTACATCCTCGGCTTTTCCTTCCAGATGCTGCGCGCCTACAAGCCCGGCGGCGTGCATGACAGGACCCTCGAGATGATTTTCGGGATCCTCTACCGCAGCTACCACAGCGCGAAAGAGGGACACGCCCTGTATCCCCTTGCCATCGAGGACGTGAACGCCGTGGGCAAGTTCCTCGACAAGACGAAGGACCAGAACGATCCCATCAACCGCTTCATCCTTGACATCCTGGCCGACATCGCCGAGTACCGGTCCATCAACAACGAGGATCCCGTGGTGGACAAGAACTCCTCCCACGCCACCGCAATCCGCAACGCGTTCTTCGACAAGCGGAAGGCCATGTCCAGCGTGATGCCGTCGGAGATTCTGGGGCGGACGAATTACGAATCGACACTTGTAAAACCGCGAGCGGAGCGGAAGTTCACAGAAACCGCGAGAAAGACGAAATAGGAGGGATTTCATGGCGCAGTTGGACGAGTTCAACAAAGAGGTGTGGTCGGATCAGTCCATCTTCCGGGTGGAGAACCACATCATCAACAACATCTTCGCATGCAGAACCACGGATGCGGTGGAGGCGGCAATCACCTACTCCGCGTTCCTGCGAAAGAGCGGGCTGACGAATGAGAACTACCCGCTGTTCCTGAAGCTGCTGGAGATGGACAACCACTTCGTGATCGATTCCCTGCTGGGAACCACCGATCCGTTCCTTTTCCTCACCCCGATCCAGCCCACGAAGCACCTCGTGTCCACGAGCTTCCGGCTGCTCACCAACTGGCATCCCGGCGGCATCTACCCGAAGACCCTCGCGATAGTCCTCGGCGCCCTGCAGGCGGCCTACAGCTACGCCAAGGACGGCTACCGGATCCACAAGGTGACCATCAACGACGTGAACAACCTCGGGAAGCACCTGAACAAGGAAAAAGGCCAGGACGAGTCGGTGAACCGCGCCATCCTGGACATCCTCGACAGGATGGCATCCCTCGAGGGCCAGGGCGATGACGAGATGGAGCTTCTCGCCCGCCAGTGCAACGTCATCCGCGGCAACTATTTCGACAAGCGCAGGAAGATGGAGGATGCAATTCCTCAGGTCCTCCTGGTCAAGTCCGACTACCTCGTGAAAGAGGTACTGCCTGCCAACGTGTTCGAAGATTAGGAAGAGGGGGAAATAGATGGTCATTCTTGACAGGACAAAGACATACACCGCGACCGACATCGCGGCCATAGAGAACAAGATGCTGGGCGGTATCCTCGCCTGCCGTACGCCGGAAGCGGTCGAATCCGCGATCACCTACGCCCACTTCATCAACAAGACGGGGCTCACCGGTGAGAACTACCCACTGTTCATCAAGGTGCTGGAAATCGGGAACCACTGGGTCATCGACGCGCTCATCGGCGCGCGCGACCCGTTCCTCTTCTTCAGCTCCATCCAGCCCAACTACCAGCTTCTGACGGCATCCTTCAACCTGCTGGCGGAAAGGCACCCCGGAGGGCTGTACGCGAAGTCCCTCTCCGTCGTGCTGGGCATCCTGCAGGCCGCCTACAACGTGCCCATCGACGGGTACAAGATCTACTCCCTCACGGTGTCCGACTTGAACGCGCTGGGCAAGCACCTCGACGAGGAGGCGGGCCAGGAAGACTCCCTGAACCGCTGCATCCTGGACATCCTGGAAAAGGTCGCGCAGCTTGAAGGCCTGGACGAGACCAACCGCGACATGGAAGAGGTTGCCATCCACGCCAACGAGATCAGGAACTACTTCTTCGACACCACCAAGCACCTGAACGAGGTCATCCCGCCGGTCCTGCTGGCGCGCATGAGCTACAAGAACTTCGAGATCCCGCCGCGCACCGTGGTGGAGTTCACGAAGTCCAAGCTGGCCAAGGAAGACGCCGTGGCCAAGGAACAGATCAACATCCGCGTCTCCTCCCGCGGCCAGGCGGCCGCCGCCAAGGAGCCTGCCGCAGCGGCGGCTCCCAAGAAGGCAGCCAACGGCGGATCGGCGCCGCGCAAGAGGTCGTCCAACTAGCCAGAGAATCGGTTTCGAGCGGCCAGCCGCGGTATGCCGCGGCGCGGCCGCCCGGCCGTAACGGGGTGCATCCATGGATTTCCAGAAGCTGAAGGAAGAGATCAAGGTCGGTCGTGTCTCGGAAGAGTACATCGACTACCTGAAGTACCGCTACATCACCGAGATACTCGACTCCCCCACACCCGCGGCGGCCAACGCGCTGTGGGCGTACGCGAGCTTCCTCAACAAGCTGGGGATCAATCCCGACAACTATCCGCTGTACATCAACATGCTGGCCAGCAACAACCGCTATGCCATCGAGGCACTCCTGGCGGGGCACCAGCCCGAGCATTACTTCGACTGCGTGGCTCCCAACCCGTACATCGTGAAGGCCACATTCGAGGCGTTCGACCAGTTCAAAAGCAACGAGATCTACGAAAAATCCCTGCGCGTCTTCCTGGGATTCCTTTACAAGGTGTACGCTTCCGCCGAGGAAGGCTACCAGCTGTACCCGGTGGGCATCGCCGAGGTGAACAGCCTGGGGAAATTCCTCGACGAAACCCAGGACCAGGACTGGCCCTTGAACCGGGGGATCCTGGACGTGCTGGGCTGCGTCGCCGACCTCGACACACCGCACGAATCGAACATCGACAAGCGAAACGTGGCGGCCCAGGCTGGGCGGATCCGCTCGGATTACTTCGACCACAAGCGGTCACTGAAGCAGTCAATCACCGAGGTGATACTGGAAAAGGCCAAGGAGCCGAAGTTCGGGAGCCCTCCCGAGCACGTCTACGGCTAGCGGCACATGCGCGCGGCAATCCTCTCAACGCCTTCGCTGAAGACTCCGGGCAACGGCAGAAGGCTCAACACGAGGTGAGCCCCGGAAGGAAAATCGTAGAAATAGCCGGGGTGCACATGCACGCCGTGCTCCACCAGCAGCCCAAGCGCCGTCTCTTCCTCTGACGCGGTCTCGGCCAGGCGAAGAACCGCGTACCAGCCTCCCTCGCGGATCAGCGGGCGGCAGCGCCCGCATTCACCCAGCAG
>JBEKVA010000178.1:0-8436 GCA_049514475.1 Spirochaetia bacterium | reverse complement strand
CGCGCTTCTTCACCGCCTCCAGGCCGCGTGCCAGGAACAGGGAAAGTTCCTTCGCGCCGAAGAACTCTCTCCCCTTCAGCGCCTTGCCCCCCTCGCCGAACAGCGTGCCGAAAACCGCGCCCGCCGCACCGCCGATGGCGCCCATCAGCGCGGCCCCCGCCGTGGTGAACACTTCCTCAAGGGACCCCGGAGGGCTTTCCTCGAGCCGGGCAAGGACCGCCTCGAAGCCGCGTGCCATCCCGATACCGTGATCCCCGTCCCCAATGGCCTTGTCGGCCTGGGTGAGGTCATCCGTGCGCGCAATAAGCCCCTGCGACACCTCTTTCATCATTGCCGCCGCCCGCGCGGCATCAAGACCCTGCATCATCTCTTTGTCAGCCCGAGAGAGCTTGCCGGCATGTCGTAGTAGCGCTTCAGCTCCTCGTCCAGCTTCATCACGGAAAGGGAAATGCCCGCCATCTCCTGGCATGTGGCAAAGCTGCCAATGATCGTGTCGTGGACCTGGATGCCCTTCTCTTTCAGGATTGCGTACACCTTCCGCGTGACGATCAGGAGCTCCATCATCGTCGTAGCCCCCTGGTCGTTCACCAGCAGGCACACCTCGTCCCCTGAAACAAAGGGAAGATCCGGCAGGATCCTGTCCATCAGGAGCTGCACCATCTCGTCGGCCGGCATCATCTTGGCCCGCAGCACGCCCGGCTCCCCGTGGCCGCCCATGCCGATCTCGATCTCGTCGGCCGGCAGCTCGAAGGTGGGCTCGCCGGTCTGCGGAATGGCTCCCGCGGAAATCGCCACGCCCATGGAACGCACGTTGTCGCGTGCTTTGCCCATGATCCGCAGCACTTCTTCCATGGAGGAAGCAGAGGCGCTCGCCGCCCCGCCGATTTTCAGCACGAAGATGTTGCCGGCAATGCCGCGCCGCTCTTCTTTACGCTCGACGGACGCGGAGGCCACGTCGTCGTAGTTCAGCAGGCTCGCCACCTTCAGCCCCTGCTCGGCGGCCATCTCGCTGGCTATTTCGAAGTTCATCACGTCCCCGGCGTAGTTGTTGAACTCCAATATCACGCCCTTACCGCGGTCGGCTGCCTTGGCCGTTTTCAGGATCAGGTCGGGGGTGGGGGCGGCGAAGATCTCCCCGCAGGCAGCGGCATCAGCCATGCCTTCTCCCACCAAGCCGCAGAACGTCGGCTCGTGCCCGCTGCCGCCGCCGGTGAGCAGCGCCACCTTGCCGGCGGGCATGCCGGCCCTGACCAGCCCCTGCGCGCCGGTCCCCGGCACTGCGACGACCCTGCCCTGCTGGGAAACGAGAAACCCCTCCAGCAGTTCGGCCACGACTTTCTTCGGGTCGTTGATGATTTTCTTCGCTTTCTTCATGACGGCACCCTTTCCTACGGCTTGATCAGGATCTTCAGCGCGTCCTGCCTCTTGATCTGGTCGATGGCTGCGAAGAAGTCCTTCAGGTCATAGACATTGCTGATGATCGGTTTGATGTCCACCCGGCGGCTGGCAAGGAGGCTCACCGCCTCGCGGTGGTCCCGCGCGGTGGAATCGGAGGCGCCGAACACCGCGAGCTGCTTGTAGTGGATATTATTCACATCGATGCTCATCGTCGGGGCATCCTTAGGCACGCTGGCAAACAGGCTGACCCGTCCCATCTTGGGGGCGAGCTTGAACGCAAGGTCCACCGCGGCAAGCGCGGGGGCCGCGTTGATGACCACGTCCACAGGCCGGCCCTGCGCGGCGCGCGCCACGGCGGCCACGGTACCCCGTGGCATTTCGGCGGCAACAGGCTCCTCGGTGCCGGAGCAGATCAGCTCGTCGATGGGGAGGGCGAGCTTTCGCACCATCGCCACCCGCTTCTCAGAGCCCTCGACGAGGATGACACGCGTCGCCCCGCGCGCGCGGGCTGCCAGCGCGTTGATGATCCCCATGGGACCGCCGCCTATAACCACCACCACGTCGGGGGAGGCCACCCGCGCGAGGTTCTGCGCGTTGATGACGCAGGCCAGCGGCTCGCAAAGCGCCGCCTCATCGTCGCTGAGGGAGTCGGGGATCTTGACCAGGTACCCGAGGTTGATGGCCCGCGCGGGGATAAGGAGGTACTCGGCAAAGCCGCCGTCGATGATCGTGCCGACGGGAAGACGGTGGTCGCAGAGATTGAAAAGCCCCCGCGCGCACATGGCGCACTGCCCGCAGGGCAGGGAAGGCGCCAGACTGATGCGGTCCCCTGCCTTGAATCCTTCGACCCTGGCGCCGATCTCCGCCACGGTGCCCGCGATTTCGTGCCCCAGGATCACGGGTGGCTTGATGCTCGCAATCCCGTGCGTGATGGCCTTCAGGTCCGTGCCGCAGATGGCGCAGCGGGTGACGCGCAGGATGACCGTATCGTCCCCGAGCTTCGGCCGGGGGACTTCCTTCAGGGTTACTTTCTGCGCCCCTTCGTGGACGAGTGCTTTCATGCTCTTCTCCATCTCAAGCCCGCAGCTTCTCACGGAACTCCATGGCCCTCTCCGTCAAGACGGCGAATCGGCCCTCGCCGATGGCCTTTTTGTCGAGGATCGCGCTGCCCACCGAGATCACCGCCGCACCGGCATCGAGGTACTCCCGCGCATTGGAAGCGTTGATGTTCCCGCTGGGGTTCAGGAGGATGTGGGGCAACGGGCCCTTGATGGTCTTCAGGTATTTCGGTCCGCCCAGATGGTCGATGGGGAACACTTTCACGATGTCGGCGCCCAGCTCCGCGGCGTTGAGGATCTCGGAGGGGGTCATTGCGCCGGGAATAGCGATCTTCGCATACCTCTTGCAGGCGGCAAGGACTCCGGCGCTGCAGCACGGCCCGACGATGAACTCAGCCCCGGCGAGGATCGATGCGCGCGCGGTCTCCGAATCCAGCACGGTTCCCGCCCCAATGAGGGCGTCCTTGCCGAACTCCTTCACCGCCGCCTGCATCATAGAAAGCGCATCAGGCACCGTCAGGGTGATTTCGATGACCTTTACGCCCCCCCGAACGACCGCCTCGATGATCCGCAGGACGGCGTCCGCCGAGTCCTGGCGTATCACCAAGAGGATGCGGCTTTCCATGATCGTTCGAAGACCCTCAGCTTTGTCGCGCAATTTATGCTCCTTGGTAGAGGAGACACGATACTTTAATGTCTACGCGATGTCAATATTGACAAATAAGAATTGAAATACTATAAACATTTTTTGATAAGACAAATATAGCTTTAAGAGTGTCAAGCCTCTATACTGCCACAGAGGGAGAGTCTATGAAGCCTTTCACAGCGAAGATGGACTTCGCAAACGGTATCGTTTCGCCATTTCACAACAAAACGGAGAGGAAACTGGCCGACATCAGGAACTTCTTCGCGGACAGCGCTGCCGTCGAGAAAGCAATAGCAGATGGCAACCGCGTCGTCTATGAGGCGTACGAGATCAGGAGCCCCAGCGTGAGCGGCGAGCTCTGCTGGTGCACGACGATCATCCACCCGGGCACCGTTGGCGGCGAGTTCCACATGAGCAAGGGGCATTTCCACAAGAAAGATGATACGACCGAGCTGTACCTCGGCGTGAAAGGGACCGGAAAGCTGATCTGCCAGACACGGGACGACCAGTTCGTCGCGGAGGAGATCTTCGAGGGCAGCGTTTCCCTGGTCCCCGCCCTCTGGGCGCACCGCATCGTGAACACTGGCAAGAGCGACCTCATCATCATGGCGGTGTACGCCAGCGACGCGGGCCACGACTACGGCTTCATTGAGAAGAAGGGCTTCTTGAAGCTCGTCTGCGAGGAAAACGGCAAGGTCGTGCTCAAGGCAAACCCGAAGTACTGACAGGGACCCGCATGGCGTACACGGTCCTGGTCACCCCCCGGTCATTCGGGGAGGGCTCTAAGAAACCCCTGGAAATCCTGGCAGATGCCGGCTGCGCGGTCATCCGCAACACGCGGGGATGCCTGCTGGGCGAGCAGGAACTTGTCGAGGCCATTGGGGTGTGCGATGCGCTCATCGTGGGGCTGGAGGGCGTCACGAGGGACGTCATAGCGGCTGCCACGCGGCTGAAAGTGATCAGCAAGCACGGCGTCGGCGTGGACAATATCGACCTCCGAGCGGCGGCCGGCAGGGGCATCGTGGTCACTAATACCCCGGGGGTCAATTCGCAGGCAGTCGCCGACCTGGCGATCGGCCTGATGCTCGCCATTGCGCGGCAGATCCCGCGCAACGCGCGCATCGCCTCCGAGCACGGAAAGAAGGGCGCCATGGGGCGGGAACTGTACGGCAAGACGATCGGGATCGTCGGGTTCGGCCGCATCGGCGCCGCGGTGGCGGCGCGGGCGCGCGGGTTCGGCATGGAAATCCTCTACACGGATGCCGTGCGGAAGCCCGGGGAGGAGCGCGCCCTCGGGGCATCCTTCGTGCCGCTGGAGACCCTGGTCGCCCGGTCCGACTTCATCTCCCTGCATCTCCCGCTGGCCCTGCAGACCGAGAACCTTTTCAACGACGAGCTTCTCGGCCGCATGAAGCCGCAGGCTTACATAGTGAACACCTCGCGGGCGGAAATCATCGACGAGAAGGCCCTCGCGGCGCGGCTGACCTCGGGCGTCCTGGCAGGCGCGGCCCTGGACGTCTACCGCGAGAACTCTCCGCTGCTGGGAATGGAGAATGTGATCTGTGTTCCCCACATAGGGGCGTACACGTTCGAGAGCGTCGAGAACATGGGCATCGTGAGCGCGGAAAACGTCGTTCGGGTCCTGCAGGGTCGGGACCCGCTGTACAGAGTTTAAGGGAGGAAAGGCAATGGACAATTATCGCATGCTGATCGACGGGAAATGGGTTGGCGCCGCCAGCGGTGCCACATTCCCCGTCATGAACCCCGCCAACGGCGAGAAGGTCGCGGACGCGCCGCTGGGGGCTCGCGAGGATGCGCTCAGCGCACTGAAGGCTGCCAGCAGGGCGTTCCCCGCGTGGGCGGCACTGTCCTTCGAGAAACGCGCCGAGCTGATGCACAAGTCCGCCGCGCTGCTGCGCGAGCGTAGGGACGCGATAGCGCACACCCTTTCCCTGGAGCAGGGCAAGCCGATCAACCAGGCAAAAGGAGAGATCGCGGGGACCGCCGATGCGCTGGACTACTTCGCGGAGGCGGGCAGGCTCATAAAGGGGGAGATCATCCCGACCACCAGCCCGAAACGAAAGAGCCTCGTGGTGAAGGAACCGGTGGGCGTGGTGGCCGCCATCGGGCCGTGGAACTTCCCGATCCTTCTCCTTTCGTGGAAGATCGCCCCGGCTCTGGCCGCCGGCTGCACCGTGGTCTCCAAGCCCTCCAGCCTGACCCCACTTGCCGTCATCGAGTTCCACGCCTGCTTCAAGGACGCCGGTATCCCCGACGGGGTGATCAACTGCGTGGTCGGCCCCGGCGATACGGTGGGCCAGGAACTGGTGGAAAACCCGCTTTCAAAGAAGATCGGCTTCACCGGCAACTCGGCCACGGGCAAGGACATCATGCGCCGCGCCTCAGCGTCCCTGAAGAAGCTGACCCTGGAGCTGGGCAACAACGCGCCCATGATCATCTGCGAAGACACCGACGTCCCCGCCGCAGCCAAGGCAGCCGCCAAAAAGTCGTTCGACAACATGGGCCAGATCTGCAACAGCGCCAACAGGATCTATGTGCAGCGTACGATCGCCGACGAGTTCATCACGCTGATGGTCAAGGCCGCGAGGGCCATGGTAATTGCCAACGGGTGCGCCAACCCGGCCGCCGACCTGGGCCCCATGGTGAGCGCGAAGCAGCTCGCTTTCGTGCAGGAGCACATCGCCGACGCGGTGAAGCGCGGCGCGAAGGTTCTCTGCGGCGGGGAGAAGCCGGCAGGGAAGGAGTTCGAGAAGGGCCATTTCTTCCAGCCAACCGTCCTTTCAGGGGTGACCCACGAAATGCGCATCATGAAGGAAGAGACCTTCGGCCCCGTGGCGCCGGTCATGGTCTTCGATGAGTTCGAGAAGGTGATCGCGCTGGCCAACGACACCCCCTATGGCCTGGTGGCCTACGTGTACACCAACGATGCGCGGCGCATCGCGTTTGCCTCCGAGAAGCTGGAGTTCGGCACGGTTGATTTCAACAACGTCTCCGGCGGGCATCACTACTACCCGTACGCGGGCTGGAAAGACAGCGGAGTGGGAATCGAGCTGTCGGAGTTCGGGCTGGAAGAGTACCTGCGGGTGAAGCACGTCCGCATAGATCTGTAGCGCCCGACGGCACACCGTCGCCCGGTGCGCCTGTTCATGCCGTCGTGAAAAGAAAGGGCCACCCCCGCGGGCGGCCCTGCGCGGCGCGCGCGGCCCGCCCCTACAGCCCGGTCTTCACCCACTGCCTGGTCTTCGCGGAGGCCAGGAGCGCGTCGCACACCATCTGCGTGTGCAGGCCGTCGGTGAAATCGGGGACCCTCTTCTTCCCGTCGTCCAGGTCAGCCAGGAAATCCGCGGCAGCGTGCACGAAGGAGTGCTCGTAGCCGGTCCCCATGCCCGGCACCCACCAGCGGTCCATGTAGGGCTGGTTGGAATCCCAGACGGAGACCGTCTTCCACCCGCGCGTCCTCTTGTCGTCGTTGTGGTTGTAGAACTCGATCTCGTGCGGTGTCTCCGCGTCGAACGACAGGGAGCCCAGCTCGCCGTTGATCTCGAAGCAGTTGGCGTTCTTGCGGCCGCGCGCGTAGCGGGTAGCCTCGAAGGTGCCGATGGACCCGTTGGCAAAGCGCACCATGCATTCGGCGGCGTCGTCGATCTCCACCTTCGCCACGGTGCCCTCGATCTGCCTCTTGCGCTCCTTGATGAACGTCTCGGTGAGAGCGGAGAGCTCCACGATCGGGCCGTTGAGCATCATGGCGATGTCGATGGAGTGCGCAAGGAGGTCTCCCGTGACCCCGCTTCCCGCCTCCTTCACGTCCATGCGCCAGAAGGTGCTGCCGCCCAGCGGCGCGTCGGCGCTGATGGTCCAATCCTGCAGGTAGGTGGCACGGTAGTGGAACACGCGCCCGATGGCGCCGCCGTCGATCATCTGCTTCGCGAGGGCAACCGGGGGAAACCGCCTCTGGTTGAACCAGACCATGGTCTTCTTGCCGCTCTTCAGGGCGGCATCCGCCATCTCATTCCCCTGCTGCGCGTTCAACGCAAGGGGCTTCTCGGTGGCCACCATCTTGCCCGCCTTGAGGGCAGCGACCGCGATCTCCTTGTGCAGCGAGTTGGGGACAACGATGTCGATGAGATCGATGTCCTTCCTGTCGAGCAGCTTCCGCCAGTCGGTTTCGGTCTCCTGCCACCCCCAGCGCTCGGCGAACTCCTTCGCCTTTGCCGCGTCCCTGAGGCTCACGACCTTCATGCAGGCCGCGTGCCCGGAGTCGAAGAAGCTGTTGGCCTGGCGATAGGCGTTGGAGTGCATCCTGCCCATGAAGCCGCCGCCGATCATCGCGATGTTCAGGTTCTTACGCATGTGTATCGTCCTCCAAAAAGGGCCGCTTCGCGGCAAAGAAAGGGGCCGCTTCGCGGCAAAGAAAGGGGCCGCTTCGCGGCAAAGAAAGGGGCCGCTTCGCGGCAAAAAGGGCCGTCCCCGAAGAGACGGCCCCATATAGCCGGAAACTCTGGTGCCCCTGTTAGTTCAGGAACTTGTCGACGTTCGTCTTGTCGATCATCTCGCCAGGGATGAGGACTTCCTTCTTGTAGTCCGTCGAGCCGGCGAACACCTTCTTCAGAACCTCAACGGCGCTCTGGCCCATGATGTAGGGCTGCTGGCGCGCGGTGGCGGTGATCTCTCCGGCCTTGATGGCCTTCAGGTTCGCCATGTCGCCGTCGAAGCCGACGATGACGAGCTTGTCCAGGAGCCCGAGGGACTTCGCCGCCTGCTTGACCGCCAGGGCGCCCGGGTCCCACGCGGAGAAGACCGCGGTGATGCGGGGATTGGCCTGGAGATCGTCGGTGGCGTACTGCATTGCGCGGTCCGTGTCCCAGTCGGTGGGGCGGAAGGTGACTTTCATGCCGGCCGCCTCTGCGACTTCCCGCACGCCCTTCGCCCTCTTGTCCCCGTTCGGGTGTCCGACCTGCCCGCCGATCAGGAGAAGCTCGCCCTTGCCCTTCACCTTGTCGACGATGTAGCGGCCTGCCATCCTGGCGGCTTCGAGGTTGTCGGTGCCGATGAATGCCTTCACGGACGGGTGGTTGACGGTGGCGTCAACGACGACGACCGGCAGGCCCGCCTTCTGGGCAGCGTCCAGGGAGGGTCCCAGCGCCCGCGCGTCGATGGGCATGATGACCAGCCCGTCAAGACCCTTGATGATAGCGTTGTCGAGAGCCTGCACCTGCAGCTCGGCCTTGGTTTCCGCCGGCATCAGGGACACGTACTCGTAGCCCAGCTCCTTGCACTTGTCCTCAACGCCCTTGTTGATGTTGAAGGAGAAGA
>JBEKVA010000177.1:0-10093 GCA_049514475.1 Spirochaetia bacterium | reverse complement strand
GTGCAGCGGATGCCATGATGCGTATTGACAATCTATTCCTCGGGTGTATAGTTTCCCAGCGTTTTCTCAGTGGTTTCAGATCTACCTAGTGAAGGAGGTTCGAATGAAGCGTTTTCTGTCACTTACCGCCATTGTGCTGGTGCTGATGGTTGCGGTCATCGGCTGCCAGCAGGCACCAAAGGTACTGAAGGTGGCGGTTCTTGCGCCCCTTTCAGGCCCGGTTCCGACTTTCGGCGTTTCCACCCGCGACGGCGCCCTGCTCGCCATTGACGAATGGAATGCGAAGGGTGGAGTCCTCGGCATGAAAATCACGCCGATCGTCGAAGACAGCCAGTGCACCCCCGACCCGGCGGTCAACGCCGCCAACAAGGTCATCAACCAGGACAAGGTGCATTACATCATCGGAGAGGTGTGCTCCAAGGCATCGATCCCCATTTCCGAAATCGCCAATGCAGCCAAGGTGATCCAGATCAGCCCGACCTCCACCAACCCGACGGTCACGGTGGACAAGAACGGCGCCACCAAGCCGTACATCTTCAGGGCATGCTTCATCGACCCCTTCCAGGGCAAGGTGGGCGCGATATTCGCCTACAACAACCTGAAGGCGAAGAAGGCATTCCTGATGGTCGATCAGGGCAACGCGTACGTCATAGGTCTTTCCCAGAACTTTGAAGCGTCCTTCCAGCAGCTCGGTGGAAAAATCGTCGGCAAAGAGAACTACACCGGCACCGACACGGACTTCTCGGCAATTCTCGCAAAGATCAAGGCCGCGAAGCCGGATATCGTCTATCTGCCCGACTACTATAATATCGTCAATCTGGCCATGAAGCAGGCGAAGGAAAAAGGCATCACGGCCGCGTTCATGGGCGGCGATGGGTGGGATTCTTCGGACCTCGACGTGAAGGCAGCCGACAACGGCTACTACAGCAACCATTACGACGCCTCTGATCCCCGCCCGGAAGTTCAAAGCTTCCTGAAGGCCTACGGCGACAAGTACAAGGACAAGGAGGGCAAGCCCATCATCCCCGATGCCCTCGCCACTCTTGCGTATGACGCGACGAACCTGCTTCTCTCAGGGGTCCAGACCGCGGGCGCGGACAACACCGACAAGGTGAAGACTGCCCTCGAAGGGATTTCTTTCGGCGCAGTCTCCGGCAAGGTCACCTTTGATGCCCAGCACAACCCCATCAAGGGCGCCGTCATCATCCACGTCAAGGGCGGACAGAAGATCTTCGACTCTTTTGTCGCTCCCTAGTTCGCGATAAACACTCCATGGGAGGGCAACCTGCGGGTTGCCCTCTCTCTTTCAATCGAATTGTCCGAGCGGAGAGCACATGTCCGATAAAAGCAATCCCTCTGCGGCCGTGAGCACAAGCCTGCGCAGGAACCGCGCCCCTCTCGCGTGGGTCGGCAATGGGTTCCTGCTCGTTGTGGCGGCCTTCGCGGCCTACATCCTTATCAGCAACCTGATAAAGAATCCCATCGTGTTCCTCCAGAACATCCTGGACGGGTTGAAGCTGGGGTTCGTGTACGCGCTCATCGCTCTTGGCTACACGATGGTCTACGGCATCGTGAAGCTGATCAACTTCGCCCACGGGGACGTTTTCATGGTGGGCGCGTTCACCAGCTTCTTCGCCGTGAGCCAGTTCAACCTGCACAAGTGGCCGCAGATGCTCTTCCCCGGCTGCCCCGTGGGAGTGTCGCTGGTCGTCGGTTCCCTGACGGTCATCCTCCTCTCCATGCTGGTCTGCCTCCTGCTGGCCGTTACCATCGAGCGGGTCGCCTACAAGCCGCTGCGGGATGCGCCGCGCATTGCGGCGCTGATCACCGCCATCGGCGTCTCGTTCTTCCTGGAGTTTTTCGGGGCCCTGCAGTTCGTCTTCTCCCCGCGGTTCATCCCGTACAAGAGCCCCTTCGACATCACCGCCTGGTACGTCCAGGACGGCATCCACCCCATCGTCTCGGGGCAGGCGTCGCCTGACAACACGATCTCCTTCTCCAATATCTTCCTTATCATCATGGTGGCCTCGGTCCTCGTGCAGCTGTTCCTGCAGTTCCTCGTGCGCCGCACCAAGATCGGCATCGACATGCGCGCCACCTCCTTCGACAAGCCCACGGCGCGCCTCATGGGCATCAACGTGGACCGCGTGATCTCCTTCACCTTTGCCACCGGCGCGGCATTCGCTGGCCTCGGTGGTGTCCTGTATGCAATCGCCTACGCATCGATCTGGACGCAGTTGGGGATCCTCCCGGGCCTGAAGGCCTTCGTCGCCGCGGTTCTCGGCGGGATCGGCAGTCTCCCCGGCGCATTTGTCGGGGCGCTCATCATGGGCCAGGCGGAATCCCTCACGATGAGCTACATCTCTACGCCCATGCGCGACGCGGTCGCATTCACCATCCTCATCATCGTGCTGCTCGTCCGACCCACGGGGATCTTCGGCGAGCCGGCGGGCGAAAAGGCATAGGGGGCCTGCCATGGAACTCGGGTACCTTTTCACCACCATAGTGAAGATGGCGGCACTGGTCGCCTGGATTTACGGCCTGACATGGGGCCTTGCCAGAAAGCCGTTGTGGCAGAAGGCCCTGACGGTTCTGTTCGCCTTCGGCGTGATTCAAATTGCCTTCCTGGTGCAGGTCGGCGATTCCGCGCTCTTCTCCGTCTTCGACCAGGGTCTTCTGTACCAGGCAGTGACGATGTCCATGGTATGCCTCGGGTTGAACCTCATCTACGGTTTCAACGGCCAGTTCAGTCTCGCCCAGTGGGGCTTCTATGGCATCGGGGCATACGCCGCGGCAGATATTACGTACCGATGGACCAGTGGGGATGCGAGCGGCTTCACGGTGGTCGGCCTCGGGGTCATCTTCGCCGCGGTGGCGCTCATTGGCGTCGGTCGGCTTCTGCGGATGCGACGCGGGATTCCCGTCCTATCGGCGTTCACCTTTTACCTCATCGCGGTGGTGGTTGCGGGGGTAGCGGCTCTCTATCTGGGCCGCTCCCTGGCGTCGGCCATGACGCCCCTTTTCGGCACTCCAAAGGCCCCGGGCGTCTTTGCATCGCTCTTTGTGCAGCAGATCGTCTTCTTCCTTGCTGTCGTCTTTGCGGGGGCCTTTGCCGCGGAGGTGAGTTTCCTCTTCGGCCTTCCCGTGCTTACCCTGGGCAGCGACTATTTTGGAATTGCCACCCTCGGGTTCGCCATCGTCGTTCAGACCCTCATGAAAAACTCTGACACGATCCTTCCTTTCCCCGAGATGAAAGGCGCCCAGGGAATGATTGGCATTCCCAAAATCACCTCTTGGGCAACTGCCTTCATCTTCCTGCTGCTGGTCATGGTCATCGTCAGGAACTTTGTGCGGTCCAGCACGGGGCGCGCCTCGCTGTCCGTGCGTGAGGATGAAACGGCAGCAAAAGTCGTCGGGGTCAATGTGGCCGGGTCAAAGCTTCTGGCCTTTGTCCTGGGAAGCTTTGTCGCAGGCATCGGCGGCGGCGTTTACGCGCACTTCATCGGGTTTCTCAGCCCCGACACATTCAGCTTCCTGGCAGGCTTCAACCCCCTGATTATCGTCGTCTTCGGTGGGCTGGGGAGCATGACAGGCACCCTCGCCGCCTCCTTCGTGTGGATATTCTTCCTGGAAGGATTCCTGCGCGTCCTGCTGGGGCAGATGGGCACCGAGGCGCCAACGTGGCGCTTCGTGCTGTACCCCATCACGCTGCTGCTGCTCATGCTGATCAAGCCCCAGGGTCTGCTCGGGTCCCGCGAGTGGGGGTTCCTCAAGGGTGACCAGATCCCCCGCAGGGTGATTCAGGGCTCGGCTGCGCCTCCGGGCGCGACCCGCGAACGGAAGGAGCAGGCCTGATGTCAAACATGAACGAAAAGCGGCCGGTGCTCGATATTCACGAGGCAACCAAGTTTTTCGGCGGTCTCTGCGCCGTGAAGAACTTCACCCTCGGCCTCCCCGAGGATGCCTTGTGGGGCCTCATCGGGCCCAACGGCGCCGGGAAGACCACGGTCTTCAATCTCATCACGGGCCTCATCACGCTGTCCTCGGGGGAGGTCGTCCTGGGGGACGAGCGGATCGACGGCCTGGAGCCCTTTGAGATCACCCGCATGGGAATTGCGCGGACGTTCCAGAACATCCGCCTGTTCAGCAACCTCTCGGTCCTGGATAACGTGCGCATTGCCTATCACCCGCACGCGGGCTACGGGCTTTCCGACAGCCTCCTGCGCACGCGGAAGTTCACCGTCAAGGAAAAAGAGCTGACCGAGCAGGCCCTCGATTTCCTCGCCATCTTCAAGCTGGAAGGGATTGCCGGGGAGTTGGCGAAGAACCTGCCCTATGGCGAGCAGCGCCGCGTGGAAATCGCCCGCGCGCTGGCGTGCAAACCAAAGGTCCTCCTCCTGGACGAGCCCGCGGCGGGCATGAACCCGAGGGAGATCATGGAACTCATGGACCTGGTGCATTTTATCCGCGACAAGTTCAAGCTCACCATCCTCCTCATCGAACACCAGATGCGCATCGTCATGGGCATCTGCGAATACATCACCGTCATGGATTTCGGCGAGGTCATTGCCCGCGGCACGCCGAAGGAGATCCAGGGAAACCAGACCGTCGTCGAAGCGTATCTCGGCAAAGGAGCGGCAACCAGTGCTGCAGGTTGAAAACCTCAACGTATATTACGGCGCCATCCACGCGCTGCAAGGCATCTCTTTCAACGTGGCCGCCGGG
This sequence comes from Spirochaetia bacterium, assembly GCA_049514475.1. Taxonomy (GTDB): domain Bacteria; phylum Spirochaetota; class Spirochaetia; order SZUA-6; family Fen-1364; genus Fen-1364. The sequence goes on along the minus strand of JBEKVA010000177.1, from coordinate 5,368 downwards.
GAGATCGTCACTCTCATCGGGGCAAACGGCGCCGGCAAGTCCACAACGCTTCGAACACTCTCTGGTCTCCTGCGCTCACAGACCGGCTCGATCATCTTCAAAGGCATTGACATCGCCACGGTGCCGGCGGAGAAGATCGTTGAGATGGGCATGAGCCACGTACCCGAGGGAAGGAAGATCTTCGCCCCCCTGTCGGTGCGGGAAAACCTCATGATGGGCGCATACACGCGCAACGACCAGGAAGAGATCCAGCAGACCCTGGCACGCGTCTACCAGAGCTTCCCCCGTCTGAAGGAGCGCTCCACCCAGTACGGCGGCACACTCTCCGGCGGGGAGCAGCAGATGCTTGCCACCGCGCGCGGGCTGATGAGCAAGCCCACCCTGCTCCTGCTCGACGAGCCCTCGATGGGGCTTTCCCCCATCCTCGTGGAGGAGATCTTCCGCATCATCGTGGAGATCAACAAGCAGGGCACCAGCATCCTGCTGGTGGAGCAGAACGCGCAGATGGCGCTTTCCATCGCGCATCGCGCCTATGTCCTTGAGACCGGCAGGATCGTGCTCTCGGGCCCCGCGAAGCAGATTGCCGACAACCCGCAGGTGAAGACAGCGTACCTGGGCGTGTAGACGCCGCCGTGCGCATGACATCCAACTCCGCGGAATACCCCGCGGAAGGGCTACGCTTATTTCTCCTGGTGCTTTCTTCGTGAATTGACGAAACGGGCGAAGTCGTTGATGTTCTTCACCACGATGCGGTCGGGGTGCAGCTCGATGCGCCGCTGGGCCACAAAGTGATTGAGCACCTCGCGGCACTGCCCCGGGGGGATCCCCGCCCAGTGGGACATGTCGTCCACGGTGGTCTTGAAATCGATCGAATCAACGGCGGAGGTGTCCACCTGCTGGTTCTCGGCCAGCATGAGGAAGACGTCTGCCACCTTCGCCTCTATGTCATCCAGGGTGAGGATGAGAAAGCGCCGCTTCTGGTCGTAGATGCGCTTGATGAACAGCTTCAGCAGCTTCATGGCGATCTGCGGGTTGCCCATCATCAGCACTTCGAAGTTCTCCCTGTTGAACTCCAGCGCCTTCACGTCATCCAGCGCTATCGTCGTGGCAGACCGCGGTGCCTCCTCGAGGATGGCCATCTCCCCGAAGACTTCGCCCGGGTACAGGATGTCGATGTTCTTTTCCAGGTCCCCGATGATCCGCACGATCTGCACCCTGCCCGCCTGTATGAGGTAGAAGGTGTCGCCGGGCTCGTACTCGCAGAAGATGATGTCACCCTTGCGGAAGGTCACCGAGAAACGGTTGAACATGGAAAGGTCGATGCCGCCGGTGGTGACGGGGCTCATGCCTTCACCCCTTCCAGGGTGCGCAGGGCCTTCTTCACTTTGCGCACAACGGGGTCATCGTCGGTGCCCATGGTAATGATCTTCTTGAACAGTCCCCCCGCTTTCGCCTTGTCCCCCTTCTCCTCGTAGGAGCGTGCGATGAAAAACAGCGCGTCCTTCATCTCGGGGTGCTTGGGGAACTTCTGCACGATGGCGGAGAAGGACCTGATGCAGTTGTCGTACTGCTTGAGGTAGAACAGGCACTTGGCCATCTCGAACTCGATCTTCGAGGTGTACTCGGGGTCCGGTCCCCCTTCAAGGATCTTCTTGAACGCCTTGAAGGCCTCCATGTACTTTTCCTGGCTGATCAGGCTCACCGCGTTGTAGAACTGCTGCGCCTGCTCCGATCTCTCCCCTTCCGACGGGGCCGATGCGGCCGGTGCGGGCGCCGAGGCCGCCGCCCTTCCCGCCGCGGCCGGCTGCGCGGAGGGAGCCGGGCCGCTGGGCGCGCCGGAGCCATAGCGGGAAACGAACTCCTCGGCCTGCTGGACCTTGTTGGTCACCTCGGAGGCGTAAGAGCCCGACGGGTAATACACCAGGTAGCGCTTGTAGGCGTGCAGGGCCTGGCCGTAGCGCTTGTTCTTCATGTAATACTCGCCGATCTTGTACAGGCCCGTCTCGGGATTCACCTGCTCGTCGCTCACCATGAGGTTCTGGACCTGCCGGTGGATGCGGCGCAGCTGGTTGGAAAACACCTTGAGCATCTTCGTGATGATGCGCGTGTTCTTCGACGCGAGGACCTCGAACTCGGGCACGGAGAAGACCATGGCGGCGGCATCCTGCAGCACGATGGCCGTTTCTTCCCGCATGTACCTTCCCAGGGCGGACTTGACGCCGAAAAACTCTCCCACCTTGATGAGGTCACGCACCTCCTGGCCCGTCTCGATGTCGACGTAGCTCAGGCTGACCTTCCCGGAGTTCAGGAGGAAAATCCTGTCACTCTGGTCACCCTTGAAGTAGATGATCGAGTTTGCCCTGTATTGAACAGCCTTGGGAGACACTTCCCGTCCGCTCCTGCGTGAAAGCTAGGTGTCCAGGGGAATGAAGTCAAGAACCTTGCGGAAACCGACGGCCTTGCGCACTCTTTCCATGAGTCCCTCCGGGTCACCTTTGACGATCATCCGTCGTCCGCGCACCGTTATCTTCGAATACTGCACACCGCGGCCAGAGAAAAGCTCCTCGTGGGCGGCATCCCCGAGAATGGGAGAGCCGTCCTGGACCAGGAGCTCGATGTCCTGCACCTGCGCGGCCACCAGGGACTCCCAGGGATCAGAGTGCTGCTGGCGCACCACCAGGATGTCGGCGAGCTTTCCCTCCGCCAGGCTTCCGGTCTCCTTCTGGATCCGGAACGCGCGGGCAGGGTTCACCGTCACCATGTCCACGATCTTCTTCGCCGGCAGGTCATCGCCGTACATTCTCCGATACGTGTCGCGGTCGTACCGCATCTCCTCAAGCAGGTTGGCGGCTCCCGTTGCCGTGGAATCAGTCCCGATGGAGACGTTGATGCCCGCCTCCAGCATCTTCCTGATCTTGCAGGTGACGTTGAACATGAAAATGTTGGAATTGGCGCACCAGGCGACATGCGCGCCGGCCTTTTTCACCTTCGCGATGTCCTCGTCGGAGAACCCGATGCAGTGGATCATGACGGTGTGATCGTCCAGGCAGCCCGCTTCTTCGAGGATTTCTATGCCCCGCTGCGTCTCCTCGTCGAAGCCCTCCTCGAGGTGCGTGATGAAGGGGAAATTGGACTTCTTCGCCCGTGAATGTTCGACCTCGAAACCATCCCCCCACTTCAGGTCGAAAGAGGAACACTCGTGGGCGAGGGTATAATTGCGAATGAGGCGCATTGGCAGGCGGGGAATGAAAGGCTCGTTCCACTCGTGGGGGAAGTGATCGTTCGCCGTGACCACACCCGAGAAGATGTTCTTGTAGGCGCTGAGGAAATACCGCTCTTCCACGCTGGTCTTGGCGCGCTCCGCGGAGATCACCGGGGAGTTTCTGAGGTCTTTTTCCCAGTACGACCAGTTCAGGTAGAACTCTCCCGGTGGAGGCCCCACCTTGGGCAGGTAGTTGCCGTTGAAGTGATCGTGGATGTTGATCAGTGCGGGAAAGGCCGCGAAACCGTCGCTGAATTTCAGGTCAAACTTGCTTCTCCCCCCCAGGCGGCCCAGCTTCTTCTGGTCGACCTGGATGCTGCTGCCGGTGGTGGCGGAATCCGGCGTGACAACAGTGAGACCGCTCAGCGAGTAGGTGGTGAGCATGCATCTTCCTTCGCAAAACCTGGGCTATTGTAGTTCATCCCTGGATGAAGGCTTCCAGCTCGCTGGAGACACGAAGCTGTTTCAGCTTCACAAGGGCACGCTCCTGGATCTGGCGCACCCGTTCCCGCGTGATCCCGAGGATCTTCCCCGTTTCCTCCAGCGTGAAGGGCCCTTCGCCGTCAAGCCCGAACCGCAGCTTGATGATGCGCATTTCCCGCTCGTTCAGCTTGTCCAGCACCATGGCCAGTGTATCCTGCAGCGCAAGGGCGAATGCCGATTCGAAGGGCTTTGCCGAGGCATCATCACGGATGAGGTCCGCCAGGCGCGTCGGGTTCTCCCCCGCCACCGGGGTGTCCAGCGATGTCGGGTCCCAGGAGAGGCTGATCAGCTCCTCCACCCGCGCCTTCGGCATGCGCAGGTAATCGGCAATTTCAGCGTTTGTGGGCTCCCTGCCGAGCTCCTGCGTGAGCTGACGGGCAATCGAGAAGCACTTCTTGATGGTGTTCAACAGGTGAATGGGAATCTTGATGGCCTTCCCGTTCTCCGCCAGGGATTTGATGACCGCCTGCTTTATCCACCACGTGCCGTAGGTGGAGAACCGGCAGCCCTTGCGGTAGTCAAAGCGCTCGACCGCCTCAATGAGCCCGATATTCCCTTCGTCGATGAGGTCCAGCAGGGAGACCCCGCGATGCTGGTACTTTTTCGCCACGGAGACCACCAGGCGCAGGTTCCCGAGAATGAGGCGGTTTTTCAGCTGCCCGATCTCGTGCTCCAGCTCTGCTTTCCTCCGCAAATAGGCGCGGCGCGACACGCGGCAGTCTGCCGCCTTCTTCTCCAGCCCCGCCAGCTCCTCCCGCGAGCCCTGGATGGCGCTGCCGATCTCCTGCTCATCCGCCCCCGTGAGAAGGCCGTAGCGGGCTATCTGGCGGATGTAGAGGGCCAGGAGGTCGTTTTCCTCCTGTGCTTCCCCCGCGAGAGCCGTGGAGGGAAAGAGCATGCCTGCCCTGCCCCGGGCGGGCGCCGTCTCCGCGACGCGCGCGTCGGGCTTTCCCTGCTGCTTTTCGCTCACGGCGGTACGCGATTCGGTTCGTGCCGAAGCTTGGGGCTTTGCCCCCGGGAGCGCGCGCGCCTGCGCGCCCGTCCCCCCGGCCGGTCTCAACCCCGCGGTCCTGCGGCTCGGGCTTCCTGCCCTTTCCTTATCGAGGTGCCTTCCCATATACACCCTCTCATGTTCTGCTCTTCGCGGAGAAATACTTCTCCGGGTCGATAGTCTGACTCTTCGCGTCCTGGATGCTGAAGTACAGCTTCGCGCCCCCTCCTTGGGGGCTCTCACCCAGCCGCGCTATCTGGCTCCCCGGGCTCACGCGGTCTCCCACGTTCACCAGGATTTCCTCATTGCCCGCGTACAGGAGAATCACGCCGTCCTGCGCCTTGATGAGGACAATCTTGCCCAGTCCCCAGTACGGCGCCACCCATTTCACTTCTCCCGACGTTGCGGAGCGTACGACGTCTCCGCGCGATCCGAAAAAGACGAGGCCCGCGATCTTCCCGCTCACCGGCTCGTGATGACCGGGGAGCGGCCACGCCAGGCCCGGCCTGAGTCCCGGTGCGGAGCCGGCCGAGGCCGGCGCTGCCTGGGCGCCGCTTTGCTCCCCGCCGGTGCCGGAAGCCGCCGCGGAGCCTGCGCCAGAAGTTGAGGCGGGCCGCGCGGCAGTGGCATCA
>JBEKVA010000176.1:0-8455 GCA_049514475.1 Spirochaetia bacterium | reverse complement strand
GGAAGCCCCCAGAAAGTATAAAAGAGGACCACCTTCATGCCCATGGCCGCCGCACCCGTCGCGATGATCATCGCCGCCAGGTGCTTATCCAGCCCGCCGGAGAGCACGACCATCGTCAGCTTGTTCTCCGCGCCCGGCAGCGTGCTCATCTTCTCTTTCAGGGCTGCAATCTCTTTGTCCACGTCCACGCTCATCTCCCCACCCCTTCCTTTCGGGCGCTCATGGCGCCCCTGCCGATGCCGCCTCTGGCGGCGGCGTGAATGCCACCCTTGGTGGCTGCCCGCATGCCACTCTCCGTGGCCGCCGATCCTCTCTGGCATCCCCCCAGGCAGGCGACAAGGTCGCGCAGCCGCGGCTCGGCCAGGCCGTAGCGCGAGAAGCCGTTCTCCCGCGTCGCCGCGACAAGCCCGCCCATGCGGAGGATGCGCAGCTGCTGGGATACGATTGCCTGCTTGATGTCCAGCCGCTCGGCAATGCCGATGACGGTCTCCTTCCTGTCGCAGAGCACGGCCACGATGCGCAGCCGCGCCGGGTGCGCCAGGGCTTTGAGGATGTCCGCCAGGCGCTCGGCCCGGGGGCGGTCCTCCGCCAAGCTCCCCATCTGTTGTCCTCCGCTTGAATAGGATTGTAGCAATCTCACTATATCACGATATCAGAAGATTGCAAGTATATTTTTCGCGGCGTCGGGGAGGGGCGGCGGCGCGGGGCCGGCCCGCGATCTCGCGCCGCGTTACAGGTGCAGGTCGAGGCCGGCGGAGGGGCCCGGGAGCTCCAGGGTATTGGTGTGCATGAGATCGCGGTACCAGAAGGCGCTCTTCTTCCACTGCCGTTCCTGCGTGAGATAGTCGGTGCGCAGGAGGCCGAATCTCATCGACAGGCCCCAATTCCATTCGAAGTTGTCGGTGAGGCTCCAGTGGAAATAGCCGCGGCAGTCGACGCCTTCGGCAATGGCCCGTGCGACCATCGCGATATGCTCCTGCAGGTAGGAGATACGCTCACCGTCCGCGAGGGGGTCCCTGCCAGGGACGTCAGGGAAGGGGATCCCGTTTTCCGTCACCACGCACGGCGGGTTGCCGTACTCCTCCTTCAGCCGCAGGAGTGTTGCGCGCATCCCGGGGGCGTAGATCTCCCACATCGCGCTGCGACGGGACCCGGGGGCCTCGTACTCGGTTGCGTGGAGGAAGGGAAGGAACCGCGACCAGCGATATACATTCCGCCCATAGTAATTGATTCCCACGTAGGACCCGCTCCGCTTCAGCTCCGGCATGTCGTGCTCCTGGGCCGGGGGGATGAATATGCCCAGCTTCGCCCTGACGCGCGCCGGATAAGTGCCCAGGAGCAGGGGGTCGAGTACCGTGCGGTTGGCAAGGTCGTCCATGAGCGAGGCAGCCTCCCTGTCGCGCGCATTCTCGGGATGCGCCGGGGCCACCCATGCCGCGTGGTGCGCAAGCCCGATCATTCCCGTGTAACCGCCGCGCGAGAACACGTCGCACAGCCGTGCATGACCCAGGAGAAGGTGATGAAGGCAGGCGAAAGCGCCCCGGAGATCGAGCTTGCGCCCTGGGGGGAACTCCCCGGTGGCGTGGCCGAGGTACGCATAGACGGTCGGCTCGTTGACGGTGATCCAGTTGTGCACCCGGTCGCCAAGACGCGCGAAAAGCGCAGCGCCCAGCTCCACCAGGTGGTCCACGGCCGCCCTGCTGGAGAAGCCTCCCATGCGGGTCAGCCAGAGCGGCTCCTCCAGGTGGAAGATGGTGAGCCAGGGCTCGACGCGCGCCGCCGCCAGCTGGTCGACCATGCGGTCATAGTGGTCGAGCCCGCGAGCGTTCAACTGTCCGGCTTCTGGAAATATCCTCCCCCAACCGGCAGAGAACCGATAGGCTTTCAGGCCCATCCTCTGCATCTCCGCGATATCCTCGGGGTAGCGGTGGTAGTTGTCGCATGCCGTATCCCCGGTGGTCCCGTCCCTGATGACGCCGCGCCTTCGGGTGAACTCATGCCAGTTCGAGGCGCTCGCGCCGTCGGCGAGGGGGGACCCTTCGCACTGGTAGGCGGAGCTGGCAGCGCCCCAGATGAATCCCGCGGGGAATGCAATTTTTTCCATGGTGAAGAGTGTACCCAAGAGGAGGGCCGGCGTCGACGCCGGGCGGGAGCCGCTGGAATCCGCGCAGGGCGGCATCAGGCCAGTTCAGCGCGTGGCACGGTCAGCTCTTTTCACCGGTCCGCACGCGCACGGTGAATGCCCCGGGCACGCTGTCCGCGGAAACGACGTAGAGATAGCCGCCGCCGCAGCCGGAATACATGGCACCGGCGTACCGCCGCTGGTAGCAGCCGAGGATGCCGGCCAGATCGACGCTGATCGCGGGATGCCTGACCGTCCGGGGGAGAAGGGCCTCCCAGCAATTCATGCAGGCGTTCATCGACTCACCGAGTGCCGTCGTGTTGCGCGAGAGGATCGCCTGGTAGCAGTCACGACCGGAAGCGCCCAGCCGCGCAATAAGGGAAGGGTCGAGGTTCTGCTCTTCCAGCGGATTGTAGCCGTCGGGACGCGGCGCCACGGGCACCACGTGGATGACTGATTCCAGCCAGCGCGCGACGGCAGGATCGGTGCAGCTCTCGATGTGCCGGGGGAAGACGCCTCCCTCGTGGCGTTCGTCATAGTCGAGGCGGCATACCCCGGGGTACAGCAGCCCGATCATGTCTTGCGAACCCGAGGGGTCGGGCCTGCCTTTGTTCTCTTCCGCGTACAGCTCGCGGACGTGCAGCGCAGGGTCGCCGGAGGGCAGCCGTCCCTTCCACAGCCGGGTGGCCACCGCGCGCGTGCTGGTGGCCATGCCGCAGCGGTCCATCCAGCGGAAATCAGGCTTGATGGCCACCACGACCATCGAGCCGGGGGAATCCGGGTTGTGGCGCGAAACGAAGGGCTGATCTATCCAGCCGCCCGCCAGGGCCATGCGGTATGGCATCCTCCCGATCACATCCGCGACCGCCGGCGAATCATCCCTGCGCATTGCCGTCTCAATCCACCGTGCGCTTGCCGGCCTTGCGGTCCCTGTACTGGCTTTCGATCCACGCGTAGGTCGCCGCCATGCCGTCGCGCAGGGACGTCGACGGTTCCCACCCCAGGATGCCCTTGATCATCGTGTTGTCGCTGTTGCGCCCGGCGACGCCCTTCGGCTGCGTGGGGTCGTAGCTCCGCGCCAGCTTCACGCCGGCCACCGTTTCCACGATGCTCACCAGGTCGTTGATGGACACCAGCTCCGAGGAGCCGAGGTTGATGGGGGTGGCGATCAGCTTTTCGCAGTGGGTGATCTTGTCGATCCCCATCGTGCAATCGTCGATGTACATGAAGCTGCGTGTCTGGGTGCCGTCCCCCCAGATGGAGATCTTCCCGCTGCCGCTCTCCTTCGCCTCGATGACCTTGCGGCACATCGCCGCGGGAGCCTTCTCCCGGCCGCCGTCCCAGGTGCCGTTGGGCCCGTAGACGTTGTGGAAGCGAGCGATGAATGTCTTCATCCCGCGTTCGGCCCAGTACTCCTGGCAGAACATCTCCGAGATCAGCTTTTCCCAGCCGTACCCCCGCTCGGCCATGGCGGGGTACGCGTCGGATTCCTTCAGGGCACGGACGTGCGGGTCTTTCTGCAGATCGGTGTTGTACGCGCAGGCGGAGGAGGAGTAGAAGTAGCGCTCCGCCCCTGCCCTGTAGGCGGCCTCCACCATGTTGGTGTTGATCAGGATGCTGCGCAGGCAGTCCACGCGGTTGCGCTCGATGAAGCCCATGCCCCCCATGTCCGCCGCCAGGTTATACACCTCGGCGGCACCCTCAACGATGCGGCGGCAGTTCTGCTCCACGCTGAGGTCCAGGCTGAGACTCTCCACGCCCGGGACCCGCTGATACCACAGCGGGAGCGGCTTCTTGTCGACGGCGCGGACGCGGGTGAAGCCCTTCCTGCTGAAATAGCGCACCAGGGACCCGGCGATGAAGCCCCCCGCCCCGGCCACGACGATCAGATCGTCCTTGTTCATTCCTGTCTCCTCCACCTCTCCCAATGTGACGCGTCAGGGGCTTTCCCGCAATACTCGGAATGCGTATACTTTGTCACGGATTGCGCAATCAGGGAAAGAGGAAGCGGGTCGCCCTCGTCATGGGGCTCACCGACACCTACGAGCACGGCATTGCGCGCGGGATCGTGCGCTACGCCAGGGGCAGAAAGGACTGGGACCTGTACGGCTACGGGTGGATGTTCCGCCCCTTCGATGCGCTGGAGGTCTGGCGGGGGGAGGGGATCATTGCCCGCATCGAATCCAGCGAGCAGGCGCGGCTGATCGAGGGCCTCTCGGCGCCCGTCGTCGATGTCGCCGGTGCCTACAGCATGAAGTCCTTCGCGACGGTTACCAACGACGATGAGCTCACCGGGAGCCGTGCAGGGCACTACCTGGCGGCCTGCGGCTTTCGACGTTTCGGCTTCTGCGGGGTTTCCGGCACCGGCTGGTCGACGCGGAGGCAGGACGGGTTCCGGGAAGCGGTGCGCCGCATAGACCCCGCTCCCGCCGTCTTCGGGGAATCCCTGCCCTGGTGGGAGACGCTGGACACATCGGGGCGCCTTCGGAGCTGGATTGCCGGTCTGCGCCAGCCCGTCGGGATCTTTGCCGCAAACGACACGGCGGGCGTGAAGCTCGCCGATCTCTGCAGGGACCTCGGTATCGCGGTCCCCGAGTCCATTGCCATCCTTGGCGTCGACAACGAAGACATCCTCTGCGAGATGACCTCCCCGACGCTGTCGAGCATCGAGCTGGACTGCGAGACCATCGGCTACCGCGCAGCGGCCGTGCTCGACGAGATGATGAAGGCCCCGGCTCGCGCACGGCCGCCTGTCCGCTCTCTCCTGGTCCCGCCAAAGGATGTCATGGAGAGGGAATCCACCAGGGTCTACGCCTGCGAGGACCCCCTTGTGGAGAAGGCCATGCGCTTCATCCGCCGCTACGGGACCGGGCACCTCACGGTGGGCGGCATCCTCGCCGCGGTGCCTGCCTCCCGTCGGAGCCTGGAGACCCGGTTCAAGAAGGCAACAGGGAGGACCCTGCGGGCGGAGATCGTCAGGGTGCGCCTGGCGCATGCGCGCGCGCTTCTGCGCACCACCAACCTGACGGTGGGGGACGTGGCGGCCGAGTGCGGGTTCGGCTCTGCACAGCGCTTCCACGAGGCGTTCCGTGAGACCGAGGGGGTCTCTCCCGGCCGCTACCGCCGCGGCGCGGGGCGTCAGCGTGACGGGCGGCCTTGAGAGGCTCATGATGAATATGCATACTGCCTGCTGGCGCGATCGATGTACTCGGAGGCACACATGAGATTTCGCATTCCCGCGCGGGCAATCGTCTGCCTCGCGCTCCTGGCCGCCGCGCCGCTGTTCGCGGCACCACCCGTCAGCATGGCAGTGTTCGTCCCGGGGGTTGCCGCCGGCAGCCCCATCTACGAGCAGCTGGTGAGCGGCGCCCGCAAGGCAGCCGCGGAGTTCCCCACCCTCACGCTGAAAATCGTGGAAGGCGGCTTCAACCAGGCGGAGTGGCCCGAGCGGGTGACATCCCTCGCCGCTGCCGGAACGTATGACTATATCCTGACCTCGAATCCCTCCCTCCCGTCCATCTGCGCCGAGGTGGGCAAGAGCTTTCCCCGGCAGAAGTTCATCTGCGTCGACGGGTACCTGCCCGCCAATCCCCAGGTGTACACCCTGATGTACAACCAGGTGGAACAGGGGTACCTGGCCGGGTACTTTGCGGGCCTGGTGACGAAAAGCTCCATGAAAGGGGCAACGCCGGATTTGAAGGTCGGTGTCATAGCGGCGCAGGAGTATCCCGTGCTGACCAGGGAGATACTCCCCGGCTTCCGCCAGGGATGCGCCGCCGTGGACCCGCGGATCGCCGTGGACTACCGTGTCATCGGCAACTGGTTCGACGCCGGGCGGGGAGCCGACCTGGCCAACAGCATGATGGACGGCGGGGTCGACATCATCCTGTCAATTGCCGGCGGGGCGGGCCAGGGGGTCGTGAAGGCCGCGCAGCAGAGGGGAAGATACGTTGAGTATTTCGACAGCAGCGAATACCGTCTTGCCCCGGGAACGATCATCGGGTGTGCCACCATCGCGCAGGAGCGCGCCGTCTACGAAGCGGTGACCAAGGCGATGAAGGGCACACTCCCGCTGGGGCGCGCGGACATCGTGGATGCGAAGGGCGGCTATGTTTCATTCGCCGACACGGACCCGCTGTATCTCCAGAATGTCTCCCCCGAGGTCCGCGCGGCGATGGCTGCCCTGGTGAGGAGGCTCACCACCGGAGTGCTGAGCCTGCCGGTCCCGCGCATGGAGTGAGCACGCGCGGGAAAAGGACCGGGGTGCCAACCGATGCCATATCTCGAGATGAAGGGCATATCGAAGCTCTACTCCAACAACCTTCTGGCAAACAACGCTATCGACCTCTCCGTCGAAAAAAAAGAGATCCATGCCATCATTGGTGAAAACGGCGCGGGAAAGACCACGCTGATGAAGATCCTCGCCGGCGAGGAACAGCCCGACGCGGGGACCATCTTCCTGGAGGGGCGGCGTGTAACGGTGCGCGGCCCGCTGCACGCAGGCCGGCTGGGCATCGGGATGGTCCACCAGCATTTCAAGCTGATTCCCGAGTTCAGCGTCGCGGAGAACGTGATCCTGGGCATCGAGCCGATGCGGGCGGGGCTGTTCGTGGACACCGCAGCGGCCATTGAGCGCATCAACGCGGTGATCGAGAGCCACGGGTTCAGCATCGATCCCAGGGCGAAGGTGCTCTCCCTTACCGTGGGCCAGCAGCAGCAGGTGGAGATCGTGAGGATCCTCTATCGCGACGCGCGCCTTCTCATCCTCGACGAGCCGACGGCGGTGCTCACGGAACAGGAAACACATCGGCTCTTCGACACGCTGCGCAGCCTCCAGGCCGGCGGGAAAACAATCATCATCATCACGCACAAGCTGCAGGAAGTGAAGGAGATCTCCCAGCGGGTCACCGTGATGCGCAAGGGCGCCGTGGTGGCCGTGCGCGCCACCGCGGAGGTGGAGAAGGCCGAGCTTTCCCAGCTCATGGTGGGACGCCGCGTGCTCTTCCAGATCGACAGGAGCAGCGCCCCCTGCGGGGGCCCCGTGCTGGAGCTGCAGAAGGTGTCCCTGCGGCAGCCGGGACGCGGGAGGCCTCTCCTGGACCACGTGGACCTCACCGTGCGCGCCTGCCAGATCGTCGGGGTGGCGGGGGTGAGCGGGAACGGGCTGGGCGAGCTGGAAGACGTGGTGGCCCGCCTTCGCAGGATCAGCGGTGGCAGGATCCTCCACAATGGCCAGGACGTGTCGCACATCTCCCCGGCAGCGCTGCGCGAGCGCGGTCTTGCCTATGTGCCCGCCGACCGGCTGCGCAGGGGCTCCAGCCTGCATTCCTCGGTGACGGAAAACCTCGTCATCACCGGCCGCCGGCGGTTTCTCCGCGCCGGCTTCCTCGATGTCGGGCGCATGCAGCAGTTTGCAGCACGGCTGATGGGGAGCTTCGGCATTGACGGCGGGCCCGACACGCCGGTCGGCACGCTGTCCGGCGGCAACATCCAGAAGGTGATCCTTGCGCGGGAGCTCGCTTTCACCGCGAATCTCCTCGTTGTTTCCGAGCCGACCTGGGGCCTGGATATCGCCAGCAGCCAGTTCGTCTATGAAAAGATCCTCGCCATGCGCGCCGCGGGAGCAGGCATCCTCTTCCTGTCTTCAAACCTCGATGAGCTCCTGGGAATTGCCGACACGATCTCCGTCATGTATCGGGGGAGGATCGTCGCGAACCTGTCAAACGACCACAGCACCTCGAAGCAGATGAAAGAGCTCATTGGCGAGTATATGCTCGGGCTCCGCGATGACTTCGCGCGGCCGCGCGCGGCAGCGGCGGGCCAGCCGTGAGCGGAAACCGGCGTCTCGGCGATTTCCTGGCCGGCCTCACCGGGCTCGCCCTCACCCTGGGGATCTCCTTCGGCCTCGTGATCCTGCTCATGCTCCTCCTCAGCGCCGCGCCGTCAAAGGCGATATTCGCCTTCTTCATTGGCCCATTCACCAACAGCTATTTCCTGGGCAACATGCTCAACGCAGCAGTTCCCCTCGTCTTCACGGGGCTGGGCATCGCCATTGCCTTCAAGGCCTCCTTGTTCAACCTCGGGGGAGAGGGGCAGATCTACGCGGGAGGGCTCGCGGCCACTGCCGTCTGCCTCGCCCTTCCGGCTGCCAATGGGTACCTGGGCTGGGCGCTTTCACTGGTCGCCGCGATGCTCCTCTCAGGGGCCATCGCGGGGCTCTCCGGGTTTTTCCGCATGAGATGGAATGCAAACGAGATGATCTCCTCGTTCCTCCTCTCCGCCGCGGTCATCCTGGTGGTGAATCATTTCATCACGGGACCCCTCGACGACCCG
>JBEKVA010000175.1:0-12889 GCA_049514475.1 Spirochaetia bacterium | reverse complement strand
GGACAAGGCGTGCATAATACAGTCGGTAAAAAGGACGGGCCGGGCCCTGATCGTGCACGAGGCGGTGCAGACAGCCGGCTACGGCGGGGAAATCGCGGCGGTCATTGCGGACAGCGAGGCATTCTTCCACCTGGACGCGCCCATCCGCAGGGTGGCGGGTCTCGATGTGCCCATCCCCTACAATCCCGTGCTCGAGGCGAACGTGGTTCCCACGCTGGACAAGGTTGTCGCGGCGGCGCGGGACCTGGTGAAATAGGAGGAGACGCTCGTGGCATCCAGCATCATCATGCCCAAGACCGGCATGGCCATGGAAGAGGGGACGATCATCCGCTGGCTGAAGCGCGCGGGAGACAGCGTCCAGAAGGGCGAGCCGATCGCGGAGATAGAAACCGACAAGTCCACGATGGAGCTCGAGGCGGAAGCGGCGGGCGTTCTCCTGAGCATACTGAAGAAGGATGGGGAGACGGTGCCTGTCTCCGTCGTGATCGGGTGGATCGGGAAGCAGGGCGAGGCCATTCCGCAGGGAGCGCCCGCCGGTGCTGCCGCTCCGGCCGCGGCCGCGCCGCAGGAGACGGCGGCAGCTCCGGAATCTCCGCGAGCTGCGGTCGACGCCATCCCCGGCAAGGTGGCGGCAACGCCGGCCGCGCGCCGTCTGGCCGCGGAGCGCGGGATCGATCTTGCCACGATTGCCCCGAGCGGCAGCCACGGTGAAGTCAGGGAACGGGATATCCCGATCTCCGGCAGGGTCCCCGCGAGCCCGCTTGCGAAAAAGATGGCCGCGGAGGCGGGTGTCGATCTTGCCGCGGTGAAGGGCACCGGGCCCGGCGGCAGGGTCACACGGGCCGACATCGAAGCTGCTACCGCGGCCGGTGCCGCCGCGTCGGCGGGCGGTTCGGCGGGCGCGGCATCACCCGAGGCTTCCGCGGAAGGTGACACGCGCGTCCCCCTCACGCAGATCCAGAAGATCACAGGAAAGCGGATGCTGCAGAGCCACCTTGAGATCCCCCCTGTTACATGCCAGGCAAAGGCTGACGTGAGCGAGCTTCCCCTTTTGCGGGAGCGCATGAACGCGGGCGCCGGCAACCGCGCTTCCATCAATGACTGGATCCTGAAAGCAGTCGCAAAGGCGCTTGTGGCCAATCCCCGGGTCAACGCGGTGCTCGACGGCAACGATGTGATCTATCGCAAGGCTGTCGACATTGGCATGGCTGTCGCAACGCCGCGCGGCCTGCTCGTTCCCATTGTACGGCACGCGGACGCGCTCAGCCTTGGAGACCTGGCCGCGGCAACACGCGACCTTGCGGCGCGCGCCAAGGACGGCAAGCTCGCCCAGCGCGAAATGGAGGCGGGAACATTCTCGGTGTCCAACATGGGCATGTACGGGATCACGGCCTTCACGCCGATCATCAACCAGCCCCAGGTGGCAATCCTCGGCGTGTGCGCCATCAAGCAGGAGCTGCGCATGAAAGACGCCCAGGTCACGGCGCACTCGGTCATGGGGCTCAGCCTCACCTTCGACCACCGGGTGCTCGACGGAGCCGGGGCCGCCCTTTTCCTGAAGAGCCTGAAGGAATTGCTGGAAAACCCGCTGGTCATCCTGTTCTAAGCGGGAGCTGCGTAGGGGAGGCGCGAGGGGCCCCCGCGCCTGCCGCCCGCGCGCGCGGCCGCCCAAGGGGCTTCAACCCCCCAGTTTGTCGGTGATCGCGTGGTTGAGTGCCTTAAGCGCCGGGTAGACCGACTTGTAAAGCCGAAACCACGAGGCGTATTTCTTCGTGACCTCCAGATTCGGCTCGTAGCGGGCGCAGTCCTTGCGGACGCACTCGAAGGCATCCTTCTCGTCTTTGTAGACCCCGACCCCGATCCCCGCCAGCATTGCCGCCCCTAGGGGGGTCGCATCCTCGACCTCGGGAACCTCGATAGGTCTGCCGAGCATATCGGCCTTGTTCTGCATCCAGAACGCGTTGCGGGCCACCCCGCCGACCACCACAACCCTTTCCAGGGAAAAGCCTATGTTCTGCTGCATCTGCCCGACGATGTCCAGGAGCTGGTAGTCGAGCCCCTCGATCAGGGCGCGCAGCATGTCGCCGCGGCTGCTCGTGCTGCCCAGGCCCACGAACCCCCCGCGGGAGCGGCTGTCCACGATGGGACACCCCGAGCCGCTCATGTGCGGCAGGAACAGCACGCCGTTGCTCCCCGGGGGAGAGGCGGCCGCCTCTTCCATGAGCGTTTCCCAGTCGGCGCAGCCTCGCTGCACGGCCTTCGCTTTTGCCTCGAAGCCGTACTCCCTGCGGTACCACTCGAGCATTTCGGCGGACACCGCCGCGCCCAGCGCGGAGTACATGTCGCGGGCCACATGGCATTCCACGGTAACCCCGATACGCTGCAGCTCGGGAGTGAGCACGGCGCCGGGGAGCGTAGCCTGCACCACTTCCCAGGTGCCGCTGACATCCAGCATGACCCCGGGAGAGAGAGCCCCCACGGGAAGCGCACCGCAGAGGTAGTCGTGCCCACCGAGCACCACCGGTGTTCCCACGGGCAGGCCCGTTGCCTCCGCGGCGGCGCGGTTCACTTCTCCCAGGACGCTCGCGCTGGGCTTGGGGTCGCAGAGAAGCCGGCCGTCGATTCCCGACAGCCCCAGGATCTCCTTCGACCAGGCGCGCGTTTTCTGATCGAAAAGCAGCGTGCAGGAGGCCATACTATAGTCGGTAGCTTCAGCGCCGCAGAGCATGAAGTTCAGGAAGTCCTCGATGAGGAGCCACTTCTTCGTTCGCTTGAGGATCTCCGGCTCGTGCTCGGCCATCCACAGCAGGCGCAGCGCGGTGCTGTAGCGCCACACCGTGTTGCCGCCGATGGCGAAGTTCTTCTCCGCCCCGATGTGCTTCTCCCACCACTGCAGCTGCGGCTCGGTGCGCGGACAGAGCCAGCTGATGAACGGGTACAGCCACGCGCCCTTCTTGTCCACGGGCACACCGTCCATGCCCATGCCCGTCACGGCCACCCCCGCGATGGCGCGCGGGTCGTGGAGCTTCCCCACCGCTTCCTTCAGAGCCGCGGCGGTGCCATTCCAGATCTGGGCGGGGTCCCACACGGTCCAGTCGGAGTGCGCGGTGTCGGGATGGAAGCGCTCCGTCGGCCGGCTCGCGCTGGAGACGACTCCCCCGGCGCGGTCGTAGATGACGGCCTTCAGGCTCGTCGACCCGAGATCGATGCCGACGAGCAGCTTTCCCCCTACGCCGCGCTCTGCGTGACGTCCGGAGGTGGGCCGCTCGCTCATTTTGACCTCATGTTCGTAAGGTAGTCCACTGAAACCGCGAAAAGAAGAATCAAGCCGCTCGCCAGTTCTTGCCAGTATATGGATACATCGAGGAGGATAAGGGAAGTGGTCACAATTGCAAGAAGGGCGATTCCAACGACTGACCCGAGAATCGTACCCACACCTCCGGCGAGGCTCGCGCCTCCGATGACGCACGCTGAAATGGCCAACAACTCGGTCCCTGCTCCGAAAGAGGGAAATGCAGTTCCAAAGCGTGCCACGTTCAGCACTCCCGCCACGCCTGCCAGAAACGAACAAAGGATGTAAGTGCCCCACCTCATCAGCCGCACGTCGACACCCGAGAAGACAGCCGCTTTTTCGCTGGCGCCCATGTATGCGACTTTTCGCAGGACCGCCGAACGGCGCATCATAAAGTCGGCGATGACGACTAGGGCCACAAAAATGATGATCACATATGGGACGCCCCCGATATAACCCTTTCCAATTGCCCGAAAGTTTGCAGGCAAGTCGAAGAGACTTAGCAGGGTTCCCTGCGTTATGACGAACGCAGCCCCTCGAGCGATGCTGTACGTCGCGAGTGTCGTGATGAAAGCGCTCAGCCCAACACGTGCAATAAAGAAGCCGTTGATCACTCCAACGAGCGCGCCAATGACCAGGGCTATGACTGCCGCAATCCAAACGTTGACGCCGGATTTGAATAAAGTGCCTAGGACCGTCATGACAAGAACCATCGCTGCACCGACCGAAATATCGATTCCCCCGCTTACCATGACAATTGTCATCCCGATGACGATGATCCCGGTAATCGCAAAACTCATCACCGTCGTGCGGAGGTTTTCTATTGTGAGAAAATGTGGACTAAGAAATGTCATTACAACGCCAATGAGAACGAGTAACAGTACGAGTGTCCCTTCGCGAAAGTTTCTCAGTCTTCCCCAGACTCGGCTTATCGCCGATCTATCCGCGGTATTTGCTGACTCTTTTCCAGGTACCATCCCTGCGCTCCATCCTTAGGAAAGCTGCCGCTTCCTACCTCGACCTCAGGTTCGTGAGATAATCGAGTGATACTGCGCCGAGAAGTATCACTCCGCTTACAAGGTCTTGCCAATATGCTGATACATTCAGGAGAATCAAGCAACTCGTGATGAGTGAGAGCAACTGCGAAATACGGGGTCGCCGTTGCAAAGCGGGCAACGGAGAGAACTCCCACCAGCCCCGCGAGGAAGGAGCAGAGAATATAGACGCCCATTTTCACCCTGCGTACATTTACTCCGGCGAAAAGAGCGGCCTTTTCATTGCTCCCTGCATAAAAGACCTTCCTCATGATCGTGGCACGACGCATCATGAAATCAGCCAAGACGACAAAAACAATTAGGATGATAACAACGAACGGGATGCCCCATATGTCCCCAGTTCCGATTGACTTGAAGGCTTGCGGCATGCTGTACAGGGAGAGCGGAATGCCCTGCGCTACGACGTAAGCGGCTCCGCGTGCGATACTATACATCGCGAGTGTCGTGATGAAAGGGCTTAGCCCAACGCGCGTGATAAAAAAGCCGTTGATTGCTCCGATTAGTGCCCCTACGGCAAGAGCGATGACCGCCGCGATCCAGACATTCACACCGATTAAGTACAGTTTCCCCGCGATGGCGCCGATCATTCCAATCACAGACCCAATAGACAGGTCGAGACCACCACTGACCATAACAACCGTCATACCAATGACGCCGATACCATTAATCGCGAAACTCAGAATGACAGTGCTGAGATTGTCAGGGGTCAAGAAATAGGGGCTGAGAAGTGTCGTGACTACGCCGATCAGAATGATGATCAGAATGAGCGTACCTTCCCGAAAGTTGCTCAGGCTGCCCCAGACCTTTTGTAAGAAGGGCTTCGTGGTATTATTGTCGCCTGTCATTATTACCGGTGCCATGCCTGCGCTCCATAGTTGGGATACTAGATTCCCGCCCGAACAGCCACACGGCTCCCGGGTCCGCACTCCAGGCCTTAGAGTCCTGATGCGGATCGAATGATTGCCGCCTCCGTCACATCCTGGCCATTCATAATTGTCCTGCTCGACCCCTCATGCATGATTAGGACTCGATCGCAGAGTCCGATCACTTCCGGAAGGTCCGACGATATCATGACCACACCAATGCCCTTTTCAGCTAGATCCCGCAGCAACTTATGGATTTCGGACTTGGCTCCAACGTCGATTCCGCGTGTCGGCTCATCCATGAACAGGATTCTTGGCTCTATTGCAAGGAGCTTTCCTATCAACACCTTCTGCTGGTTGCCTCCGCTCAAGCTCGCAACCTTCTGCAATACACTGGTCGTCCTGATGCCAAGCATGGAGATAAATTTCTCCGCCAAGTACGCTTCTTTTTTCGAGTTGATGAGTCCTCGTGTACTCACCGCCTGCAAATCGAGCGCAGAAATGTTCGTGCTCGTGCTCATTGGAAGGAAGAGACCTTCCGACTTGCGATCCTCCGTCAAATAGACAATGCCCGCTTCGATGGCATCGCGATAAGAGCCAATATGAACTTGTTTTCCCTGCAGTAGTATTTCCCCCGCTGTGCGTTCCTGAAGCCCGCAGATTGTCTTCGCGACTTCGCTGCGCCCCGCGCCTATCAGGCCGAAAAATCCCAGGATTTCCCCGCGATGCAGGCGGAAGCTCACGTCGCGGAAATCCGACCGACTGGCCAGATCGCGAACCTCGAGAACCACGTCGCCATGATCGGGTTCGGTGGCAAGTTTCCGCGGATAGAGGTCTGTCAAGGCACGACCAACCATCATGTTCACAACGGCAGCTGCCGTTGTGTTCTCAGTTTGCAGTGTATCAATATGATGGCCGTCACGAAGAACCGTGATCGTATCGCAATTGTCGAATACTTCCCTCATGCGGTGGCTGATATAGAGCACGCCGATTCCGTTGTCCTTGAGCCTGTGCACGATGCTGAAAAGAGCTTTTGTCTCTTCTTCTGTCAGCGCTGAGGTCGGCTCGTCGAAGATCACGACGCGGCAATTCATGGAGAGTGCCCGTGCGATTTCAACAACCTGCTGCTGGGAAACACGAAGATGGGAGACACGCTGACGTGGATCGATATTTGCCCCGAACGAAGAAAGCAGATCCGCGGCTTTGCGCGCGTTCTCTTTTTTATTTACGAGCAGCTGGTTGGAGTCATTGATTGTGCTCATAAAAATGTTCTCGGCAACGCTTAAATGAGGGCAGAGAGCAATCTCCTGATGAACAAAGCCAATGCCCAGTTTCTGCGCGATATAGGGGTTAGTGATGGCGGCTTTCCTGCCATCGATGAAAATGTCCCCATCGTCAGGCTGATATACACCAGCGATGACGTTCATCAGTGTAGACTTGCCGGCGCCATTTTCACCAACAACGGCGTGGATGCTTCCTGCCTTGAGGGAAAGGCTAACCCCCGCGAGCGCCTGCGTGCCAGGAAAACGCTTGCTGATGCGCCTTGCCTCAAGAATCGGAGTGCCTGGCACTATGCCTCCTCGTCCGGACCCCCAGAAGAAGAAAGCGGTGTGGAGAACAGGAGCTCCCCACACCACCCCTTATATTTCCCAGTCCCTTAGTTCTGCAGACTCGGGCGCTTCATCTGCTGCGCACTCTCGTTTATTCCCTTCACATTCCTCGATTTCATGTATTCCTTGAGATAGAAATACTTCGCGTTCTCTTTGGTAACGACATCTAGTCCGTTATCAGCGAACGGCAGAGAGAACCCGAACGGTTTTCCGGTTTCTTTCCAGCCGTTGATGGGATCCACCAGTTGATGCTTTGCCAGGTAGAGGTAGAGCATGCTCATGTATCCCTGCACAACGACGTTGGGCTCGATCACGCCCAACAACTGCCCCTTCATGATCATGTCCAGGGTGGCCTCGGTAACGTCGCAGCTGAAGACCTTCAGATCGACGCCACTTTCCTGCGCTGCCTGGGCGCAGCCGAGCGCGGACTGCGTTTCCGGGCTGAACTCGCCGCGGATATTCGGGTGCGCCTGCAGCAGGGTCTTGGTGCCTGTAAATGCTTTGTTCATGTCGATATTGGTGGGGATCGTTGCGACAACTTTCACCTTCGGCCAGTTCTTCTCGATCCGCTCCTTGAACGACTTGACACGGATTTCGTGGTTGAGCTGACCCGGGTTCTCCGTGCAGAAAACCTCCCCTTCCCCGCCAATTGCCTTTGCAACTGCGTCAGCGGCGGCATATCCTTCCTTGACATTGTCCGAGGTAATGAAGGCAAACCTCTTGCTTGCAGGGGAGTCGGTGGCCCAGGTCATGACGGGAATGCCCTTGTCCATCGCTTTGTTGATCGGATCGACAAAAGGGTCAGGAATCATCGGGCAGAGCGCAATTCCCGCAGGATTCTTTGCAACGACCTGGTTAAACGCAGCGACTTCCTTGTTGACGTCATACTCCGTCGTGCCAGCGTACGCTGTCTCCACTCCCAACTGCGCTGCGCAGAGTTTGAACCCTTCGTAAACGCTCGGCCAGTACTCGCCTGAAGTTGAAAGGAAGTCTACGAAATAATAGACCTCATTCGGGCTTCCCTGAAACAGGCTCTTCTTTTGCTGAGCCCAACCGCCCATGATTATCGCCATTGCAAATAGGGCGACCAAGACCAACATGACCGCTTTTCTCATAGGAGTCCCTCCTTGGTATTTTGGCCCGCAGACCTGGCGGCGTACAAACCGGGAGCAGGCGGGGAAGTCTGCCTTCTCCCTCTGTATGTCTCAAGCTGCTGTCCAATTACAGCGGATATTAACATGGGGACCGGGGGACTGCAAGAAAAATATTAATTTTTGTCAACACAAAATCTAATCCCGCACAATATAGAGAGAAGAAGGTCCAGCTCGCGTCGATCTCCCGGCTCAGGCGAGTGGTAAATTATTTTCAGCAAAAGACCTACTGACTCGGACCGCTGTGAAGCCGCGCAAGTACTACCTTGCCTGCATGTCACTGATGGCATGATTGACCTGCCTCAAAGCGGCGTACAGCTGACGATAGATCGCGGACAATTCGGCATAATGCTCGACTCTTTTCATATCAGGGGTAAAAACTTTCCCGGGCCGTCGAACGCATTCGTAGGCTTCATTCACGTTTTTGTAAAGACCGATCCCGACACCCGCCAGCATTGCCGCTCCTAGGGGACTGGCATCCTCGATGTCCGACACTTCGAGGGGCCGTCCGACGATATCTGCCTTGTTTTGCATCCAGAATTCGTTGCGCACCGCCCCGCCCACGATGATGAGCCTCTGGGATTCCTGGTGGAGGTGACATTCCATCGCCTGGAGAATTTCATGAAATTGAAAATCGAGCCCTTCAATCAGCGCCCGCAGGATATCGCCCCTCGTCGTGTTGCTGTTGAGCCCCACGAAACCAGCCCTAGATCGAAAATCGATGATGGGTGAGCTCGATCCTCCCATGTGCGGAAGGAACATTACCCCCCGGCTTCCCGCAGGTGATGCTATCGCTTCTTCCATAAGCGTCTCCCAATCTGCGCAGCCGCGCTCCTTCGCGCGCGCCTTCGCTTCATGTCCGTACTCTCTGCGGTACCATTCAAGTGTTTCGGCGCTGATGGCAGCGGTTGCCGACGAGTAAAGATCGGGAACAACATGACATTCAATGTTGCCCCCAATTTGCTGTACTTCGGCGCTCAGTACCGGCTGCGGGACAGTTGTCTGTATGACCTCCCAAGTGCCACAGACGTCAAGCATGACGCCCGGCGTGAACGCGCCCACAGGCAGCGCGCCACAGAGGTAGTCGTGACCTCCCAAGACGACGGGCGTCCCTTCGCAAAGCCCCGTTGCTTCTGATGCTTTCCGTGTGACTTCCCCGAGGACTGTGCCGCTCGGTTGCGGATCGCAGAGAAGCCTCTCATCGATACCTGCGCGGCGAAGCAACTCATGTGACCATCGGCGCTTTTGTTGATCAAAAAGGAGCGTGCATGATGCCATTGTAAAGTCGGTGGCTTGGCGGCCGCAAAGCATGAAGTTGAGAAAGTCCTCGATCAGCAGCCATTTGTGCGTGCATGCGAGTATCTCAGGTTCGTGCTCAGCCATCCATAGGAGACGAAGCGCGGTGCTGTGACGCCAGAGGGAGCTGCCGCTGATTGAAAAAGTCTCCTTGACTCCAATAGTTTTCTCCCACCACTCGTATTGCGGCTCCGTCCGGGGACATAACCAGCTGATGAACGGATAGAGCCAGCGTCCCATAGCGTCCATAGGGAGGCCGTCCATGCCCATGCCCGTGACCGCGACCGCTTTGATCTTTTTAGGATCGTCGAGTTTTGCTGCCGCTTCCCGAACCGACGCAGCAGTGCCTGCCCAGATCTGCTCAGGCTTCCAAACGGTCCAGTCAGGATGATGAGGGTCGGGATGAAACCGCTCGGTGGGACGCATGCCTCTGGAAACGACCTTGCCAGAAAGGTTGTAGACAACGCTCTTCAACGTAGTCGATCCAAGATCGATCCCCATGAGGTAGGACATCGGTGCCTCCATCAGAGACCGCAAGCGCGAACTTCATCATAGAGTGCCAGAAGGTTCTCTGCGGGCATGTTTTTCTGCACGCTATGATCTGGACCGCAGATGTAACCGCCGCCCTTACCCAGCACCCGAATGAGCTCCCTTACTTCCCTTCTGACATCCTCTGGCGAGCCGAAGGGGAGGGTCTTCTGGCAGTTCACCGCTCCGAAGAAGGTAATGGCAGTACCGAACTCCCGCTTCAAGTCTGCGGGATCGTTTCCCTGGAGGTGGATCTGGACAGTTTCCCAGACATCCATGCCCATTTCGACCAAGTCGGGCAAAACTGGCCGGAAGGTCCCACAGCTGTGAAACCACACCTTCAAACCGAAGGATTTTACGAGGTCGAACATCTTGCGGTAGGTCGGTTTTAAGAACCGTCGCCATTGCTCAGGAGAAATCATCATTCCACGCTGGGTAGAAAAATCATCCCCGCACCAGTAGAACTGGACATAGTCAGCACAAAGCCCCATCGAGCTCTTCATTGCCCCAAGGATGAATGATTCGATGTGCGCAATCGCAGCTTCAATGCACTTGGGATTCTCATACATCGCAAGCATGGCACCTTCCATCCCGAATAGGTCCAAAAGCGTACAAAACGGCGGCTGCCAGCCGAGAGAGAGAATAGTGGCGGAACCGGGATCCATTCCTTGATGACGACGCTTCAGCTCCTGGTAATCTACATCCTCAGGCTTTGGCCAGCAATGTGCTTCTATGTCCTTCAGGCTTTGCGCACTCGCAAGCGGGAAGCCGCCGCGTTCGGTACTGTAGCCGGAATTCCATTCGTCGCTTGTCTGCCAGATTGTCTTCCCTTCTTCGACTGCAATAAGCCCTTTGTAGTCAGTTTTTCTCAAGTCCAGCTGGAGAAGTCTCCTCAATTCCTCTTCATCGGCCACTGAGAAACATTCCTTCCAGTGCTCAAGGTCATCGATCCTTCCGCAAAAACTCGGCGTGCGGTCGGGCTGCCTGTGCCCAACTGCCGTCATTACCCTCTGCTTTGAAGTCATCCTCCAGCTCCTTGTTACTAGTGAACGGGATAGCTCCTTACGCTATCGCCATACTACGCGTGTGACAAGGTGACAAACGCAAGTGCGACACGCCGCAGAATTTTCCGAATTGACGGACCACGTTCCCTGGAGTAACGTGTCGTTGACACTCATACCCCTGCACAGTCTGCCGATGAAAGGAGCACTTCATGCCTGCGTCTGCACTTCTGAGCCACCGAGAGCGTGTTCTTATTTCGTTATGCCACCGCGAGCCCGACCGTGTGCCCATAGATGTGGGCGGGTCACGGTTTACAATGCTGATTGGCCCTGCATCAGATAACCTTGCGGGCGCCCTGGGCTTCCATGGCGATCTGTCTTCGGCCCAGGGCGGACGAAGCGCCGTTGCGCCGCCAGAACCTGTTATGCGGCAGCTCGACGTGGACTGTCGCGGCATCTGGCTCAATCCGCCCAAAGCACGCCCGCCGCATTTTGTCGATGAGTGGACATATGTTGACGAATGGGGCCTCATGAATCGGCGTCCGCCCGGTGCCTTCTGCTTCGAAGTTGTCAACAGCCCACTGGCAGGCGAAGTTTCCCTGGGAGATCTCGCGAAGTACCCGTGGCCAAAACCGGATGACGCAGGCCGCACCCAGGGGCTCCGTGAAAAAGCCCAGCACATCCTCCAGGAGACAGGCTGTGCGGTGGTATTCACGATGGGAATGCCTTTTGTCCACATTTGTCAGTACCTGCGTGGCTTCAGCGACTGGTACATGGATTTGGCCGCGGATCAGGACCTCGCCGCTGCATTGATGGATCGAGTCCTCGAGGTAAACCTCGCCATTTATGATGCTGCCCTCCGCGAGTTGGGTGATGTAGTCGATGTCGTCGCTTTGGCGGATGACGTTGGAATACAGAATGGCCCAATGCTCTCGCCGGAAACCTACCGCAAGCTTATCAAGCCGCGCCATCGACGGGTCTTCGATCTTATCCACGCGCGCACTGATGCGAAGATAATGTATCACAGCTGTGGCTCCGTCTATGAGTTGCTCGGGGATTTCGTTGACATCGGTGTGGATGCGCTGAATCCCGTACAAGTCTCAGCGGCACATATGGACACGAAGACTCTCAAACGTGAATGGGGGCAGAAGCTGAGCTTCTGGGGAGGTATTGATACGCAAAAAGTTCTACCTTCCGGCACCGTCGATGAGGTACGGGACGAGGTGAAGCGGCGCATCGACGATCTTGCTCCCGGTGGAGGGTACATTCTGGCAGCCGTTCACAATATTCAGCCTGAGGTTCCGGCGCAAAACATTTTAAGCATGATTAACGCCTGTAAAGAATATGGCTGTTACGGCAGGCAACTCTCGTGAGCTACGCCCATTTTTCCAGGTGTACTCTGTCCGCCCGGAAAAGGTCCTTTGGCTCTTTTCTCTCCGCTGGGCGGCCAAGGGAAATCAGGCAAAAGGGGACAATGTTTTCGGGAATCCCAAGAAGACGTCGCAGATTACTAATGCGATCCTCAACAGGATAGACCCCGATCCAGACCCCCCCATACCCTTGAGCCGTGATTTCCAGCAGGATGTTCTCCGTGGCGGCGGCACAATCCTGAAGCCAAAATCCGGGATGCTTCTCCAGCGCGGGATCGCCGCATACGCATATGGCGGCAGGTGCGTCCTTCAACATACGTGAGTGCGGATGAAACTCGGGGATCTTCTGCAGCAGCGACCGATCAGTGATCGTAATAAAATGCCAGGGCTGCTGGTTTCCTGCCGAGGGGGCGCTCATCCCCGCCTTGACGAAGTCGAAAAGCTTCTCGATTGGGACTGGCTCGTCCGTGTACTTTCTGATGCTCCGTCTCTCAAAGATGACATTCATGCTGCCCTCCGGAACAACGGCATGCGGCCATTCAGACCTTCACTGGATACTTGCCATATTTCTCCACAGTCTTAAGCAAAGCAATGTAGTTTTCGGGCTTCACGGCTGAGTGGATGGAGTTGCTCGACGAGAGAATGAACCCCCCGCCCTCCGCCCCCTCGCGGAGCGCTTCCTTCGTTGCTTCCTCCACCTGCGCTGGGGTCCCCAAGGTCATC
>JBEKVA010000174.1:0-8474 GCA_049514475.1 Spirochaetia bacterium | reverse complement strand
GCCAGCGGCCCCCGTGCCAGCCGTCCGTCGGGGGATGCGCCGATGCCGCGGCCGAGCACCGCGTAATTCTCGAATGTCCCGATGCCCACCGGGTAGAGGATCTTCGACTGGCGGCGGTTCCACTCCTGCACGCGGTCCTCGAAGTCCTTCAGGACCCGCACGGCGATGTCGTCCACGAACGGCTCGTCGTTACCGAACTTGGGCACCTCGTTCAGGACCCGTGCCCGCAGCTTCTCAAAGCCCTTCCAGTCGGCCCGCGCGGCCCGTATCAGCTCCCCGAGGGTCACCTCCTGCTCGTCGTAGACGAGCTTCCTGATCACGGCGAGGGAATCCACCAGGTTGGCAAACCCCGTCACGAGGATGAGGTGGAAGATGTAGCGCGCCCCGTCCTGCGTGATATCACGCCCCTTGCGGATGCAGTCGCGGGTCAGCGCCGACATCATCGGGTCAGGGGCGATCATCGAGGAGAGGCCGAGGTTCTCCTGTCGCCGCCGGCAGTGGAAGTCGATCCGCTCGTCCACCTGCCTCGTGTAGGCCGCGTAGAACTCTTCCCAGCTCCCGAGAGCTTCCGGGTCCCCGCAGTCGATGCCTTCCTTCTTTCCCGTCATGACGCTCGTCCCGCGGTTGAGGAGCCACTCCAGGCATTGGAGGCTCTCCACATGGGCGTAGCTGAAGTGGCTCTTGCCGGGGACGAGTGTCTCCCAGCAGCCGTCGTTGCTGTAGCCCCTCGCTTCCTCCACCGGGATGCCGAGGTCGACGAAACCGGGGATGATCGTCTCGTCGTTGTACACCATGGGCTCGCCCTGGCCGTAGCGAAGCGTCTCGGCTATCTTCCGCCAGAAGGATTCTGGGGTACCGGCGTGCACGCGCGCCGCGAGGGTGGGCATGAGAAGCTTCATGTCGTGGATGAGGTCGATGAAGAGATAGGACAGCTCGTTGGTGGCATCACTGCCGTCGGGATGCTGGCCGCCCACGATGAAGTTCATGAGCCAGTCGTTGCCCGACTGACCGTAATTGAAGTTCGCCTCGCTGTTGATGTCCTCGTTGTCCTGCCAGGTGAGGCTGCGCTGCTCGTAGCCGCCCGTCTTTGACAGGGGCACCGCCTCGTCGGGGACCGTTCCCTGGGAGAACAGGCCGAAGTTGTAGTGGTTCTCCGCCTTCCTCGTGTCGATGATGATCCGCTCGTTGCACTTCACCAGGAAGCTGCCCACCAGGTCGACGGCGCGTTCCTTCGTGATCCTGTGCTGTTCCAGGTCGGCGCGGAAGAACGGGTAGAGGATCTGGTCTCCCCGCGCCAGGGGCACGAACTCCCCGCCGGAGTTCACGATGCAGTAGGTGAACCAGTATGCCTGCGTGGCCTCGTGCAGCGTGCGGGCGGGGTGCAACGGGACGTGGGAGCAGACATCGGCGATCTCGCACAGCTCGCGCCGCCGCACCGGGTCGCTCTCCTCCATGGCCATCTTCAGCGCCGTCTCGGCGTGGCGGCGGGAAAACTCCACCAGGCCGTCAAGGCAGATGATCATGGCGCGGTACTCTTCAAGGGCCACGCGGTCCTGCTCCACGGAACGGAACTGCCGATCGATTGCCTCGGTGATCTCTTTCTTGACCCCGATGACACCCTCGGCAATGATCCTGTTCCACTCCGGGGGATGGTGGCCCCAAACGGAGGACTCGTTCAGCTGGCAGCGGGCTGCTTCCCTTCCCTCCTCCTCGGTGTAATAGATGGGAAGCACCGTGCCCCAGGCCACGCTGTTCTGGTTGGGGTTTCCGACGATGAGCTCATCGGGCTTTATCCGAGCAGGAAGGAACCGACACATGTGCTCGGTCGCCTTCGCTTTGCGCACCACCAGCGGCTCGCCGCGCAGCTCGTCAGTGAGGATGTTCGTCTTTGTGAAGTGCCAGACCCCGGGATCGTGGTATTCGACGTTGAACAGGCGGTCCTGGAGCTTCCTGAGCCGTGGTGTAAGCTTCATACCATATTCCTCACTGTCTCTCTTTCAAGCACGATCACGCGTGCCCCGTCAAGATGCCCGTTCGTACGGCGCGCCGCTACTTCCCCAGAAGCCCCTTCGCCTTCACCCTGATGCTCTCCGCGTCCAGGTGATACGCCTTCAGCAGATAGGCCACGTCGCCCACCTGGCCGAACTCCTCGTTCACGCCGATACGCCCCATGCGGGTGGGCAGGTTCTCGCCCAGCACCTCGGCCACGGCTGAGCCCAGCCCGTTGACGATCTGGTGATTCTCGCAGGTGAGGATGCAGCCGGTCTTGCGCGCCCAGGAAAGGATCGCCTCGGTGTCGATGGGCTTGATCGTGTGGAAATCCAGCACCGCCGCCGAGATGCCGTCCTTCTTCAAAAGAGCGGCCGCGGCCTTCGCCTCGGGCACGCAGATGGCCCCTGAGGCGAACAGCGCAATGTCGGTCCCTTCCAGGATGACCTTCGCCTTTCCCAGGGAGAACTCCACGTCATCCGCGTACGTGACCGGGGTGTCCTTGCGGTTCAGCCGAAGGTACACCGAGCCCTTGTGCGCCGCGATCTGCGGCAGGAGCTTGCGCAGCGACGCGCCGTCGCAGGGATCCACCACCACGAGGCGCGGGATGGTGCGCATGAGCCCGATGTCCTCGAAGGGCATGTGGGTGCCGCCGTTGTAGGCGGCCAGTATTCCGGGGTCAGTGCCCACCAGCTTCACGTTCAGCCGGGCATAGTTGGCCGAGATGAAGAACTGGTCGAAGTCGCGCCGGCCTGCGAAGGAGGCGAATGTGCAGGCGAAGGGGATCTTGCCCATGGCGGACAGGCCAGCGGCCACCCCCACCATGTTCGCCTCCGCCACGCCTAGGTTGATGCTGCGATCGGGGAAGCGCTTCGCGAACGCCCCCGTGCCGTTGGCGCGCATGAGGTCGGCCTCCAGCACCATGATGGAGGGGTCACGCTCGCCCATCTGGATCATCGTCTCTCCGAACACCTCGCGCATTTCCGCCATGGCTCGCCTCCCTAGAAGGTCATCTGGTCCAGGCGCGCAATTGCTTCCCGCCCCTGTTCCACCGTGCATTTCATGTGATGGCTGTCGACGCGGCCCTCCGCGAAGGTGCAGCCCTTGCCCTTGATGGTGTCCAGCACGATCATGGAGGGACGCCGGGTTTCCTTCTGCGCGGCAAGGATTGCCCGCTCCAGCGCATCGAAGTCGTGCCCGTCCACCCGCTGGACGAACCATTCGAAGGCCACCCACTTCGCCGTGATGTCGGCGATGTCCATGACGTCGGCGAGCCAACCGTCCAGGCCCATCTTGTTGTAGTCCAGGAAGCAGGTGATGTTGGAAAGCTTGAAGTGGGCCGCCGCCTGGGCGGCCTCCCACACCTGGCCCTCGTTGCACTCCCCGTCGCCGATGATCGCGTAGATCCTGCCGGGCAGCTTGTCCATCCGGCTGGCAATCGCCATCCCGATGGCCGCCGAAAGGCCCTGGCCGAGGGAGCCGGTTGTCATGTCGATACCGGGGGTGAGGTTCATGTCGCAGTGGCTGGGCAGGTGCGTGCCGCCGCGGTTGAGGGTCTTCAGCCATTCCGTCGGGAAGAAGCCCAGGTCCGCCAGGATGGAATACAGCGCGGGGCCCGCGTGGCCCTTTGACATGACCAGCCTGTCGCGGTCGACCATGCGGGGGTTCTTCGGGTCGATGCGCATGAACTTGTGGTAGAGGATGACCAGGGTCTCCACGATGGACATCGAGCCGCCGATGTGGCCAATGCCCAGCCCGCAGATGGCCTCGATGGCCATCTTCCTGATGTCCCGCGCCTTTTTCTTCAATTTCGTCCGATCGCACTCTTCCATGATGTGCCGCCTTTCCCTATCCGATCCTGAATATCGGTTTCATCCTGCGCGCGGTGCCCTCGGTGAGCTCCGCGAAAAGCGTTCCACACTCCGCCAGCTCGTGCGTGCTGCTCACGGCGTCCGCCGCGATTGCCCCGCCCGCCAGGAGATCGATTGCCGTCACGTAGTCCAGCGGCTCGTAGACCCTGGTGCCGACGATGGAGAGCTCGGCGAAGTTGATCCGCCGCAGGTCCGTGCTCATGCCCCCATGGGGGATGCCCACCTGCACCACGGTGCCGCGCACCCGCACGCTGTCGATGGCCGCCTGGTAGCCGGCGGCGCTCCCCGTCACCTCGAAGGCCACGTCGGGACCCACGCCATCAAAGTCCGAAACGATCCCCTCGCGGAACCTTTCCTGCGCGGGATGCCGCGCGTCGAACCCCAGGTCGCGGGCCACGCCGAGACGGTACTCGTTGACCTCGCTCAGCACGATGCGCCGTGCCCCGGCGCGCCGCGCCACCATGGCGATGAGGATGCCGATGGGCCCGGCGCCAATGACAAGCGCGGTGCCGCCCACGGCGAGGCGCGACATGCGGTAGTCGTGCACGGCCACGGAGACCGGCTCGACCATGGCGCCGGCAATGTCGCTGACCCCCTCCGGCAGCCGATACAGCTGATGGGCTCCTGCCGTCACGTGCTGGGCGAATCCCCCGTTCCTGTCCACGCCAATCAGCTTCAGGGTTCGACACACGTGGGGAAAGCCGCTGCGACAGGCATAGCATGTGCCGCAGGATATCAGCGGGTTCACGGCAACCCGCTCACCGACCGACCATCCGCTGACATCGGCGCCGAGTGCCTCGATGACGCCGCAGATTTCGTGACCGGGGACCATCGGCGGGACTGAGCGCTTGGGATCGAATTTGCCTGCATAGATCGAGAGGTCGGTCCCGCAGATCCCGGCGGTGAGAACACGCAGGAGGACCTCTGAGCGTCCGGGCAGGGGCTTTTCGATCGAGGCAACCTCGATCTTCCCTTTGCCCAGCCAGAGAGCTGCCTTCATGAAATCACCTCCACAAGCACTTTTCTCGTGTTCTTCATTCTGTGTATTGTATACAGTATTACAAAAAAAGGAATTCTGTCAAGAGCCAAAACCAAAAGGCTTATGCGTGTGCGATAGCAGCTCTCTCCGTGCCATCCCCGTTGGGGCCGAAGTAATAGCTTTTCAGGTGCCTGGTTGTCAGCTCTTCGGCAGTGGCTACGTCATGACGGCAGATGGCTTCGATGAGCGGCACGTGCAGGGAGATCCGTTCCTTCACATTATCCACTGTCACATCTTCTATATTTCTGAGCAGCTGCACCTTCAGGTCGAGGATGCGGGTGAGCTCAGCCAGGTACTGGTTGCCGCTTCTTTCAGCAATTTCGCAGTGGAAGAGGCTGTCCATTTCAAAGCACAGGGCAAAATCCTCTTCTTCGGCGGCATTGCGGCATTTGTCAACAATGGCGGTCAGCGAATTGCAGTCCTCAGGGGTTGCCTTCTCGGCGAGGAGCCGGACTGCCAGCACGCTGAGCAGGATCCTGACTTCCCCGATCCGTTTTTTGTCTTCAATAGTAACCAGGGCGACCTTGGTGTGCCTGCGAGGGGCGTTTACGACAAGACCCTGCTCCACCAGTCGGCTGAGCGCTTCGCGAATGGGTGTTCTGCTTACCCCGAACTTCGCCGCAATGGCCTGCTCAGGGATACGCTGGCCGCCTTTCAGCTTTCCGGTCATGATTGCGCGCTTGATATGGTTGAACACCCTGTCGGAGAGGCTGCTTACATCGACGTTGTCCTGGATATCGGCAAAGTCTTCCATTTTTTCTCCTGCTGTCAGGTTCTCTGTACACAGCGTACAAACCTGTGCGACTCTCGTCAAGCGAAAAATAGTTCTTGACGCGGTGGTGTGGATGGTTCAATATGTGTTTCGTATACAATATCCATGGAGGCTGATGATGGTTGCAATTATTGCCACAGTCTACGGCAAGCCGACGACAGCCGTAAAACTCGGGGAAGCCCTGAAGGAGCTTGGCAGGGAAACGAAGAAGGAGAAGGGCAACCTCTGCTTCCACATGCACACGAAAGAGGACGATTCTTCGACATTCATCTTCTATGAAAACTACGCAAGCGAGGAAGCTTTCGCAACGCACCTGGGCTCTCCTCATGCGAAGAAGTTCGGTGACGTGTTCACCGCGCAGAAACTTGGAAGGGCGGAAACCACGATCGTGCGCCTTTCCAAGGTGGAGTTGTAACCATGACGCAGATATTCGCTTCCCCCGGCCGCTACGTTCAGGGATACAAGGAACTGGAGAAGATCCTCCGCCACATCGCGTGGTTCGGCAGCACCTTCCTGGTCATCACCAGCAAGGGCCGCAAGGCCGCCCTCGCGGCAACCCTTGATGCGAGCTTCGCCGCTGCCGGCAAGAAGCTGCAGTACGTCATCTTCGACGGCGAGGTGACCAAGAAGGGAATCCAGAAGATCGTCGCGGAGAAGAAGGACGCGAAGTGCGACGGCGTGATCGGCATTGGCGGCGGAAAGGTGCTGGACACGGCAAAGGCCGTTGCCTACTACCTGAAGCTTCCCATCTGCATCGTGCCAACGATCGCCTCCAACGACGCGCCCACCAGCTCCCTCTCGGTGATCTACCGCGAGGACGGCGCCTTCGACGACGTTCTCTTCTACGAGAAGAGCCCCGACGTGGTCCTCATCGACACGTCGATCATCGTGCAGGCGCCTGCCCGGCTCCTGGTGGCCGGCATGGGAGATGCGCTTGCCACCTACTTCGAGGCGCGCACCTGCGTCGACGCTTACCGCGACAACTTCCTGGGCACCGCGGAGGGCGGCATGAGCGGCGGGAGCAGGGGCTCCAAGGCCACCGTGACCGCCATGGCCATCGCGGAGCTCTGCTACAAGGTGCTCCTGGAGGACGGGGTGCAGGCGAAGCTCGCCTGCGAAAAAAAGTGCGTGACAAAGGCATTCAACCGCATCGTGGAGGCCAACTCCTTGATGAGCGGCATCGGCTTCGAAAGCACGGGCGTGGCCACCGCCCACGCGGTGTACTGCGGTTTCAGCGAGCTGCGCGGCCGCCAGCACCTCTTCCACGGCGAGTACGTTGCCTTCGGCACCATCGCAATGCTGCTCCTGGAAGGAAAGCCCAAGCACGAGATCGACACCGTGGTCCGCTTCTGCATGAGCGTCGGGCTGCCGGTGACATTCGCCGACATGGGCCTCTCCGACATGAGCGAAGCCGAGCTGGATCTCGTGGTGCGCACCGCGGCATCCCCGACGCAGACCGCGCAGGTGGAGCCGTTTGTGATCACCTGCGAGGAAATGAAGGCCGCCATCCTGCTGGCGGACGAGGTGGGCAGGCTCTACAGGAACGGCGGCTGCATGACCGACGGTGGAGCCGGCGTGGGGGGCAAGTAAGATGAAAGAGTTCACCTGCGGGCTGCCGGGCGAGATCGTCTTCGGCCAGAACAAGCTCCAGGGACTTCCGAAAATCATCGGCGGCCTGGGGAAGAAGTGCCTCCTGGTTGCCGATCCATTCTTCGTGCAGAGCGGTCTCTGCGAAGAGATCGCCGGCATCTTGAAAAAAGGCGGCATCCAGAGCGTCACCTTCTCCAAGGTCAGCCCCAACCCGCGCTGTCACGACATCGACGAGGGCGCAGCGCTGTGCAAGAAGGAAGGCTGCGAGTTCGTCCTGGCAGTAGGCGGGGGAAGCGGCATCGACACGGGCAAGGCCATCGCCGTAGTCGTTAAAAACGGCGGCGGATCGTGGGAATACGTCTATCGCACCGACCGCGAGATCAGGCCGGTGAAGGAGGCGCTGCCCGTGGTGGTGATCCCGACCACTTCGGGGACAGGCACGGAGGCCACTGCGTACTCGGTGCTCAGCAATCCCGACGTGCACGAGAAGGGCACCATCATCAGCAATCTGATCTTCCCGCGGTACGCCATCGTCGACCCCTCCCTCATGGAGTCGATGCCTCCCGCGCTGACGGCGCTCACCGGCATCGATGCCCTTGCCCATTGCATGGAGGCTTTCCTGGCGAACATCGCATCCCCCTTCTCCTCCATGGTGGCGAAAGAAGGCATCCGCGTGATCGCGCGCAACCTTCCCGAGGCGGTGGCCAACGGAAAGAACCGCGAGGCGCGGGCCGCCATGGCGTGGGGGAGCGTGCTTGGCGGAATCGCCATCGGCCACGCGGGGGTCGGCCTGCCGCACGCCATGGGCCAACCGGTCGGCGGCATCGTGAACGCGCCCCACGGCGGCTCGGTGGCTGCCTGCCTGGCCCAGGTGGTCGCCTACAGCTTCATGAGCTCCTTCCCCCTGTACGGGGAGCTTGCCGTGTGCCTCGACGAGAGCGCCGCCAGCCTGCCGCTGTATGCCCGCGCGGAAAAGAGCGTGGAGCTGATCAACCGGCTCTTCGGCTACGTGGGCTGCCGCGTGAAGTACTCCGACTACGGCATGAAGGAATCCGACATCGACCATGCCGTGGATGTGGCCTTCAAGGGCTACGGGGACAACATCCAGAACTTCCCGCGGATCGCCACGCCGCAGGAGGTCAAGGCCCTCTACCGGCAGTGCCTGTAATGACCCGCTGATCCCGCCGACGGGGGCCCTGGCCCCCGTCGACGT
>JBEKVA010000173.1:0-8523 GCA_049514475.1 Spirochaetia bacterium | reverse complement strand
AGCGGCCGGGCGTAAGGGCCTCCGTGCGGGGTGAGGAGAGGGGCTGCCAGATGTCGCTGAGGAGCACCGACACGCGCGCCAGGGCCGTGATGTCGGCGCCGCTGTCCGCATCCACGGCCCGGTAGCGCACCGAGAGCAGCGGCGACGGCGCGTTCAGCAGGCGCACCGTGATCCTGCGCGCCTCCAGCGTGGAGAGTGTCTTTCTCTGCACTGCTCGCGGGTCCAGGGCGAAAGAGATCCAGAACAGCTGGCCCTCGAGACTCGCCTTGAGCCTGTACCTGCCGGCCGGCAGGTACAGCTTGCGGGAGGAGATGTCGAAGCTCTCCCCGCCGCGGCGGGAGGTGTCCTCTCCCAGGCTGAAATCGATGCCGGGCACGCGCGCAATGCCGCTGCCTTCCTCGCGGTAGAGCACCGGCCTGAAGAAGACCTCGTCGGGCTCCTTGTACTCCTTGTCGACGTGCGCGGTGACGATCAGCGCGCCATAGTGCTGCGCATCGAAGTACTCGTACCAGATCCCCTGGCCGTAGAGATACAGCGCGCCCATGGCGAGCAGGAACACGAAGAACCCGACCGCCAGGGGCCAGAACAGACGCGAGGCCTTCCGGTGGAAAAGCTCGTGCACCTCGTCGCCCTTGAGGATCCTCTTCACCCCCTGGCGGATTGCGGTGGTGTCGCGGCGCTGGATCTTCTTCTCCAGCAGCCTGATGATGACGCCCAGGTCGCGGTAGCGCCGCCGGCGCTTGACCCGCATGCAGGTGGCCACGATCCTGCACAGGAGGCGCGAGGCCCGGGGGTTCAGGCGCCGCGGGGGGATGTACTTTCCCCGGTGGATGAGCCTGATGGTCTCCGCGGTGAACGAGCCGGGGTACGGGGTTTTCCCCGTCAGCATCTCGTAGAGCACGATGCCCAGAGAGTAGATGTCCGCACGGCGGTCCACGTTCTTCGCGTTCTCGATCTGCTCGGGGGGGATGTAGGCCGGGGTGCCCAGCATCGTGCCGTCCTTCGTCAGCCCGTCTCCCGCTCCCTCCTCCGTGGAGGTGGCAATGCCGAAGTCGGCCAGCTTCACTTCTCCCTGGCTGGAGATGAGGATGTTCCCCGGCTTGATGTCCCGGTGGATCACCTGCCTGTCGTGGGCGAACTTCAGCGCGCGGCACACCTCGTAGAGGATGAGCATGGCCGCCTCGTTGGAGAGGTAGCGCTCCCGACGGATGAGCGCATCAAGGGAAATGCCCTCGACGAACTCCTCCACGATGTAGTAGTGGGTGCCTTCCTTGAAGTGATCGTAGACCTGGACAATGCGCTCGCTGTTGAGGTCCATCATGATGCGCGCCTCGCGCTTGAACCTCTCCACGATGCCGGCGCCGCCGCCCAGGGCCAGCTTCTTCAACAGCACCGTACGCTCCAGCGTCGGATGGCGCGCCGTGTACAGCGTTCCCATGCCGCCCTGCGCGAGCCTTCCGATGACCTCGTACTTGCCGATTTTTTTCATGCCACGCCTTTCACTGATACTCCCACCAGAGCTGCTCGTCGATCTGCCGGACCGACTGGTCGAGATCGATCGGGCCTTCGGCGGGCAGGTGCGCAATCACGAACCGGGCGGGGTCGTGGATCTGCACGAAACGTCCCTCCGCCCGCAGGCAGTAAGAGCCGATGGCCGGCCGATGCCCGCCGAAGTAGTAGCCGCTCCGTGCCGCTTCCTCCCCGAGATACCCGCCAAGCATCTGCTGCACGCTGCCCGGCGCCGCCTCGCCGTTGTCGGTCCAGGTAAGCCCGGTGATCACCCGCGGGTCCTCGTGGTAGCCGATGACGGCAAGCGGCGGGAAATACCGCGCCGGTTCCGCGTGCGAGAGGAGAAAAGAATTGCCCACGGCGAGCACGGGCAGCTCTTTTTCGAACCGGGCATACTCGGCGAGGACCGCCTGCCCATAGAACTTCTGCATGTAGGAAAGCACCATGATCCCTTCGAGGGCGTACTTGCGGAACGGGAGGTTCCCGTTTCCCGACTCGTTGGTGATGTTCTCGTGGTTGCCTTTGAGAAAATGGAAACGATCCGGGAAGCTTCTTTTCACCTCCATGACCATTGCCATGACACCCAGGCTCTCGCGCATTTCCTCATCCATGTTCTCGTGGGCCTGGTAGCCGTCGAGGAACTCCGCCTGGGCCGCGCGCCAGCGACGCTCGGCGCGGCCCTCCGCGTGAATGCCGTCCCCGAGGCACACCACCTGGACCCGCCCGGCTCCGAGCATCTCGATCACGGGGAAGCCCGGCTCCGCTTGGTAGCCCATGACGCTGAGAAAGAGCTCACGGCGCGCGTGAAGGTCGGGCACGACGATGGTGGGAAGCCGAGTGTCGAGGAATACCAGGCCCCCGGGCCTCCCCGTCCCGTCCGCCGGGCGGACGGTGTCAGGCTCCTGCTGAAGGACCGCGAGGGCCTCGGCAATCGTGCTGCCAAGAAAAGCGGCATCCGGTGGTCCGCTGCCGTGATAGATCTCCGACAGCTTTCCCCTGAGCTCCTGCGTCACCTGGGGGGCCGTCGGCGCTTACTCCTCAAGCTCCTTGTTGACCTTCACGAACTCCCGCGTGAGGATCTCCGTGGAACGGGTGATCGCGCGCTCCTGCTCGTCCAAGTCGAGATCCTCGCTGGTGACGGCGATCTTGAAGACCGGCGATGTGCTCTGGACCGGCCCGCTGGTGAACTCCACCGCGATGCCGATCTTCACGTCCTTGCCAAGCTGCGAGCCCTGCTGCGCGGCGGATTCTGGAACGTCCTTGCGCAGGCCGATGCTCACGTACTGGACGTTCCTCCCCGGCTCCCGCAGGGGTCCGATGTTCACCAGCGACCCCGACCAGGTCATGGCCAGGCAGCCGCGGCTGTCGGCCTTTTCCAGGATGTCGATCTCCTCCAGGGAGTTGCGCGAGAGATGGTGGTCGAAGCGCTCCTTCTTTTCCAGCCATCCCTGCGCGATCATCTCAAGCGAGTCCTCGGTATCGGGCAGGCCAGATGTCTTGGTGATCTGGCGCAGGTGATTCTGAATGTCAACGGGAATCTGGTTCAGGTATTCACCCATATGTCCTCCTGAGGGTGGCTCACGCCTCCCTTCTCCGCTATAAATATATACCACCCCGAGAGGAGGGAACTACGATGCCTTCAATCGAGCTTCTACGTTTTGCCGCCGGCCGTATTGACACCTTATGACAGATCCCCTGGAATCCTTCCCCTTCCTCAAGACAGTACCACGGACCTCCCGAGAGGCATTCCTGGGCCAGGCCGTGCGCAAGAGCCTTCAGCACAAACAGGTGCTCGCCAGGGACGGCACCGAGTGCGGCTACCTGCCATTTGTCCTCGAAGGGACGCTGCGCATCTTCAAGACGAGCGAAAGCGGCAGGGAGATCACCCTGTACCGCATAGAGCGCGGGGAAAGCTGCATCCTCACGGCCACCTGCATCCTCAACGGCACAAGCTTCCCGGCCATTGCCGAAGCGGAGGGGAAAACCGAGGTCCTTCTCACACCCTCGCGCCTTCTCATGGGTTTCGTCGACGAGCACGCCGAGTGGCGCAGGTTCGTCTTCGGCCTGTACTCGAAGAGGCTCGACACGGTCCTCAGCCTGGTCGACGAGGTGGCGTTCCAGCACATCGACGAGAGGGTTGCAGGGTACCTCCTGAAGCACGCCGTCGGCAGCGACGGCGCCGTGACCACGACGCACGTCGAAATCGCCTCGGAGCTGGGAACCTCGCGGGAGGTGGTGACGCGCATCCTGCGGGATTTCGAGGCAGCCGGGATGATCGAGACGATGCGCGGGAGGATCCTCATCAGGGGCCGCGCCGAGCTGGAAAGGATGCTCGGGACCCCGCCGCTGGCCTGAGCGGAACCGTCAGAGACCGCTTGCCCGCTGCACGGCAAGGGAGACGAGAGCGACTGCCGCCCAGCAGGAAAGACCGAGGAGCACGGGACGCACGCCGTTCTTCATGAGCTTCACCGGGTTGGCGTTGAGCCCGATGGCAGCCATCGCGATGCAGATCCCGAACTTTCCCGCTTCGCTGAGGGTCGACCCGGCGGCATCCGAGAGGACGCCGAGGCTGCGCACCAGGGAGGCCGCAAGGAAGCCCAGCACGAACCATGGGATGATCTTTACCATCTCCACCTTCCCCCCTGCTGCCGTGCGGGTGCGGACAATGGCAAGGACGAGTGTGATCGGGATGATCATCAGCGTGCGGGTGAGCTTGACCACCGTGGCGTAGCGTCCCGCTGCATCTCCATAGGAGAAGGCCGCGGCAACGACGGAAGAGGTGTCGTTGATCGCCGTGCCGGCCCAGAGCCCGAACTGGTCCGCCGACATCCCCATCAGGTGCCCGAGGGCCGGGAAGAGAAACACGGCAACGATATTGAAGAGAAAGATCGTGGAGATGGCATAGGTCACGTCCCTGCTGTCAGCCCCGATCACGGGCGCGGCCGCGGCTATCGCGGAACCGCCGCAGATGGAAGTCCCAACGCCGATGAGGATCTTGAGGTTCCTGTCCAGCCGCAGCGCCTTTCCCACGAGGTATGCCGTGAGAAAAGCGGCGCCGAGGGTGAAGATCATGACAAGGAGCGACTGCCCGCCGACGCGCAGCACGACCCTGAGATCCAGGCTGAAGCCTAAGAATATTATCGAATACTGCAGGATATTCCTGGCGGAAAACCGGATGCCCTTCTCGAGAACCGCCGGGCGCCTGAGGAAAGAAAGAGCCATCCCCAGCAGGATGGCGAATACGGGAGCCCCAATGATCGGAACGAGCCTCCCGAGCTCCCATGCGGGAACCGCCAGTGCACAGGCGAGCAGGACGCCGAGGGGGAGGCCGAAAAGGGGTCTCAAGGATTTCTCAGATGCCATTGCGCCTCCGCGGTAGAAATGGCAGGATAGCACAAGGAGAACCCTGGTGGACACAACCGCACTCTCGCGAACGGCTTTCGACCTGGGCTTCAGCTACGAGGAAAAATACCGCAGCTGCGGCCAGTGCGTTGTCGCGGCTGTCCAGGGTGCCCTCGGGATACGCAACGATTTCGTGTTCAAATGCGCCAGCAGCCTTGGGGGGGGAATCGGGAAGCTCTGCGACGGCTCCTGCGGCGCGTACACCGGCAGCACGATGATGATCGGCCTGTTCTGGGGCAGGATCCGTGACAAGTTCGACGGTGACCTTGAAAACAAAAAAACTGCCGATCGGTTGACCGTCAGCCTTCACGAGAAGTTCGTGAAAGAGTTCGGGTCCATCACCTGCAGAGAAATCCATGACAAGCTGTTCGGGCGAAGGTTCGACCTCTGGAATGAAGCGGACAAGGCGGCTTTCGACGAGGCAGGCGCCCATCGTGACAAGTGCACGCGGGTTGTCGCGCATGCGGCCTCGCTGGTGACCGGGCTCATCCTCGGCGAGCTGGCGGCGCGGGGACAGACGCTGGATGAATACAGGAGCCTGGGGCACCAGGAAACCTGACCGCCGTCAGTCACACCCATGTATCGACGGCGGTGCTGTCTATGCGCTCCTACGCTGCATTCACTTCGAGAGTCACCTGCATCGGAATCCCCGCCTTCTCGTAGAGTTTTCCAACGGGACAGGTGTTCATGGTCTTGTCGAGGGTGCGCTGCAGCCTCTCGCGCGGTTCTCGGGAATCTACCGTAACCACGCAGCGAACCGCCGTGATCGTCGGCTGATCATCGGGCTTGTCGGCGTCCACGACGACGAGCAGACGGTCGTAGGAAACCTTCGAGTTGGTCGCCACAACGGCCCAGATGGTGGAGATGCACCCTGAAAGCGCCATGACGGCCAGCTCCAAGGCCGTGGCGCCCAGATCATCCCCGCCCTTCGCGCCCGGCAGGTCCAGCACCACGCCGTGATGGCGGTCGTTGTCGACGATGGATTGGTAGCACTTTGCGACGTGTTTCGATGTGGATTTCATTTCCTCTCCTTCTGTGTATAGGACTTTGGGAAGCTCACCGAGCCTCAGTTGAATGTAAGAGTGGAGCCAGTGCGCACCTCGAAATAAGCATCGGGGAATCGCCTCTTCAGCTGTTCCCGTGCGGCGTTTCCCGTGCAGTGGCACGGGCATACGAGCTGCGGATGGAGTTTCTCGATTTCATCAGCCAGCTGCATGACGGCTTCCGGCGATGCCTTTCCAAGATGCATTCCCCCGACGACCGCTCGCAGCCGCCCCGACCGGGAGTGGTTCAGCGCGCACTCCAGCGCATTGTGGACCCCCGCATGAGAGCATCCCAGGAAAACCATCACGCCCTCGCCGGTCTCGAAAGCAAGCGCCTGCTCATCGCGAAAAGGATCGGGGTTTCTGCATTCGGCATCGAGAAAGAACTTTCCCGCAGGGACTTCGGCGGGATAGGTCCTCGGGATCTCGCCGGTCGTGAAAACCGCGGGATGGAGGTGGGTGACGGCGGTCGTCCAATGGACGTATTCCTTTCGTGTCGCAAACAACTCTCCGGCGCCGAGCGGGAACCCTACAGCCCGCACCGTACCCCCCGCCGAACTGGCATGGCGGCCCCGCAGCGCTTCCGGGTGAAGGAATACGTGAGCTTTCTGGCAGGCAGCGAGCGTTGCCAGCATCCCGCCTGTATGATCGTAGTGGCCATGGCTGATCGCGATGGCGTCAATCTCCGCGGGTTCAAAGCCGAGCCGCCGGGCGTTCTGCAGCGCCATGGTGCCCTGCCCGGTGTCAAAGAGCACCCGGAAGTGGTCCGCATCGATCCATACGGAAAGCCCATGCTCGGACTGCAGGTCCGGGTTCCCCAGAGAATCATCTACGAGGATCGTGAAACGAAGACTCCGAACCGTGGTCAATGGTCGCATTGGTTGCCTCCCGTTTGCAGGGTTCCCGACATGAAGGACGTTGCAGGCCCGCCAGGGGCACCATCGCGCTCCAGGACAGGACGGACAATACGGGCGAAGGCCCTGGCCGTCTCGGTGCCGGGATACTTTTGAACGTACGGCTTGCCAGAATCCCCAGATGTCGCCACGGTCCCGTCGAGGGGAACGCGGCCCAGGAAAGGAACGTGCATTTCCTTCGCCAGGCGTTCACCGCCGCCGGTCCCGAAAACATCGGCATGCTGTCCGCAGTGCGGACAGGTGAACCCGCTCATGTTCTCCACCACCCCGAGCACGGACAGGTCAAGCTTTCGGCAGAACGTGATCGATTTCCGCACCGCTGCAAGCGCCACCTCCTGCGGGGTGGTGACAATGATCGCGCCGTCCGCATTCTCGATGAGCTGGCAGATCGAGAGAGGCTCGTCACCGGTGCCGGGCGGCGCGTCGACCACCAGGTAGTCCAGGTCACCCCACTCGACGTCCATGAGGAACTGCTTGATCACCGCCATCTTCATGGGTCCGCGCCAGATGAGGGCATCCTCTGGGTTTCGCAGAAGAAACCCCATGGACATGACCCGCATGCTGCCCATCTCGACGGGCAGCATTGTCTCCCCCTCGGTGACTATGGTCTGCCCTTCAAGCCCCAGCATCTTCGGCACGCTGGGCCCGTGCATGTCCACATCAAGGAGCCCGACGCGTTTTCCCTCGAGCATCAGTGACAGGGCTGCATTCACCGCAACAGTACTCTTTCCCACGCCGCCTTTGCCCGAAAGCACCAGGATCTTGTGGGCGATCCGTCCCATGCGATTATTCAGCTTTCGCTGGTCAATGACCTGCTGCTCATCTTCTCCCGCGCCGGGCCCCGCGCCATGGTCCCCACCGCAGTGGCCGCTCCCCTGCGCGGCGTTTCCGGCCTCATCTTTTCGATCCATTCGCTCCTCCTCTTCCATCTGTACCCTGGTCTCACGCGGTCATCGGCCGCGCGGCTCCATTCTTTTTCGGCGGCGTTTTCCTGGCCTCTTTCCACCTGGCCGGCATCCCGCCATGAGAAACTTCTCTTCCTTGAGGGTGCCATCCAGGCACGCCTGGATAACCTCGGCGACATCGCCATGGACGAATGGGATGATTCGAATTCCTCGTGCATCCACAGCAGCCCAGAGTGGCGCTGAGATGGCACCACAGATCACCGCCTGTGTTCCGCTCTTCTCCAGGCTGCGCGCGATTGCCTGCGGAGAGTCGTTGGCAAGGCTCATTTCTCTTTTTG
Organism: Spirochaetia bacterium; assembly: GCA_049514475.1. GTDB lineage: Bacteria > Spirochaetota > Spirochaetia > SZUA-6 > Fen-1364 > Fen-1364. The sequence continues at coordinate 412 of JBEKVA010000173.1, read as the reverse complement.
CCGTTACCTGCCCGTCGATGACATCGACAAGGACGAGGGTCCGGGCAAAGTCGAGAGTGGTTGCAACGAATCCCTGCCAGGCCGCGATCGCTGTTCGGCTCATCCTGCATGTCGTATTGCATGAAACATGCCAGGAGGCCTAGGATTTAGGCCAATCTTAATTCGTTACCTGACAAAGGATTAGGTAATAAACACCAAGGAATGAGATAGCCATGACTGCACTTTTGCTATCTTCTTGCTGCCAAGATATTGCAAAATTGCTATGAAATCATCTAACCGAACCCTTCAAGCGGCCTGACTTTCATGATGCAGGGAGGGCCAGGGGCACGCCAGGAAGCTCGGAAGGTTCCACTCCCGTTCAGGCGCCCGCCTGGCTCTCCTCTGAAATTCCGAAGGCCTTCATCTTTCGAAA
>JBEKVA010000172.1:0-8552 GCA_049514475.1 Spirochaetia bacterium | reverse complement strand
CAGCGCGGATTCAGCGGCGGTGGCGGCCTTTACGTGGTAGCTCTCCCTGAGAATTCCGCTCAGAACGGCGAGATCTTCCGGGACATCGTCGACGACGAGAATGGTCCTTTTGCTGCCCGCGGTCACGGACGCACTTCCTCATCGTCGCCGTACGTCTGTGCAATTGTCCTGAACTCGCCGGCCACGTCCATGAATGCGCTGACGATATCAGGATCGAAATGAGTGCCTGACCCTTCCGCGATGAGCGCGACGGCCTTCTCATGGGGGAATGCGGGCTTGTAGACGCGCTTGCTGATGAGGGCATCGTAGACATCAGCCACCGCCAGACCTCCTTCCTGGGAAACCTGCCGAGCCTTGCGGTTACGCGAGGAGACGCCGCAGGGTGACCAGCGCCGCCGCGAAATTATAGGTTTTCAAGGCCGCCTCCAGCGCATCGAAATCCTCCCGGGCAAGACAGGAACCGAGCTCTTCCCGAATGCTGTCGAGGTATTCGAAGGCTTCGCTATCATTCTCCTCGGCATATCGCGTGAGTTTTCTGAGTACTTCTCTGACAATGGAAGGGTCAAGGAGCGCGCCCTCCCGAGGAGCCTGGGGAGATTCGACGGGACCAAGCGCCAATGCAATGCCGGCGATCGTGGTTGACAGGGTGAGGGAAAACTGCGCCAGCGCCTTCTCCATGCTGCTGTCCCCCTCATTCGTGCGGATCGATTCTTCCAGCCTGCCCGCCGCGGCCTGTGCGTCGGCGGCGCCGATGTTGCCCGAGACCCCCTTCACCGTGTGGGCAATCCTTTCGGCAAGGGACCTGTCCCCGATTTTCAGGGCTGCCCGAACTCGTGCGGCGGAATCCTGCTGTCCCTCGACGTATCTCAGCAGCAGGTCCTTGTACAGCTTCCGATTTCCCGCGACGCGTCGAATGCCTCCCTGCACGTCGATTCCCTCGATCTCGGGGACCGCGGCCGCTTCCGCGGGAGCCAGGACAGGCTTCCCGTGGGAAACCCGGGCCTGGCTCCCCCGATAGTGCCGACGCAGCGTCTCGAACATCGCCTGCGGATCGATGGGCTTGCCGATGTGGTCATTCATTCCGGCCTCTGTCGCCTTCAGCCTCTCCTGCATGAGCGCGTGCGCCGTCATCGCGATGATCGGAAGATCGGCACATCGACTCTCTGCGCGGATGCACCGCGTTGCTTCGTAACCGTCCATTTCCGGCATCTGGACATCCATCAGCACCATGTCATAGAGCTCGGTGCCCTGGAGCACCTTCTCGACGGCCTCCCGGCCGTTTTCCGCCACCACGACGTCAATGCCGGCGCTCGTGAGAAGCTCGATCGCAATCTGCTGATTGATCTCGTTGTCTTCGGCCAGCAGCACGCGCGCCCCTTCCAGGGGATGGACATTCGCTGCTTCCTTTGCCGACGTCGATTTCGCGCAGGCGGCGGAGGGCGCGAATATCCTGACGATCGCGTCGAACAGCGTGGAAGGCGTGACCGGTTTCAGCAGAAAATCCGAGGCCCCCGCCTCCATTGCCCGCACCCGTTCCTCATCACCGGCCCCGGCCGGGCTGACGACGATCACGGGGGGAAGGCGCTTCAGGGATGCTTCCTTCCGAATGCGCCTGGTGGCCTCGATCCCATCTATTCCCTTCATGGTGCAGTCCATCAGGACCAAGCCGAATGGATCCATGGAGCCGCCCTGGATCACCGATTCGACCGCCTCTTCGCCGGAGCTCACCGTCAGGGCCCGCATGCGGAAGGACTGGAGCATGTTCTGCATCGCTTCGCGCGCCACGGCATTGTCGTCCGCGACGAGGGCATGCATTCCTTCAATCACCGCGGGGATGGCGTGGGAAATCGGCTTCGCCTTGGCCCCGAGACCGAACCATGCCGTGAATATGAAGGTCGTTCCCTTCGCGGGTTCGCTTTCCACCCAGACCTGGCCGCTCATCATCTCGACAATGCGCCGCACGATGCTCAACCCGAGACCGGTCCCGCCATATTTGCGCGTCGTCGAGCTGTCGGCCTGCGTGAAGGGCTGGAAAAGCTTCGCGCACTGTTCGGCCGTCATGCCGATGCCCGTGTCCCGCACGGAGAAGCGCAGCTTGACCTTGTCCCCGGTCTTCTCGCTGAGGGTGGCCCGCAGCTCGATCTCTCCCGCGTCGGTGAACTTCACCGAGTTGCCCAGGAGATTTATCAGCACCTGTCCGAGCCGATGCTGGTCGCCGACGAGGTCCAGCGGAATGTCTTCCGAAATGTTCAAAAGCAGCTCGAGCCCTTTGCCGTACGCGTTCTGACTTGCGAGAGTGATCACCGTCTCAAAGACCTGTTCCAGCGAGAAATCGGCGCTCTCCATCTCCAGCCGTCCCGCTTCGATCTTGGAGAAGTCCAGGATGTCGTTGATCAGCCCCAGAAGAGAGACGCCCGCGTTGTGAATCTTGGACACGTAGTCCTTTTGCCGGGGTGTCAGGTCCGTCCTCAGGGCGAGGTCTGCAAAGCCGATGACGGCGTTCATCGGGGTTCGTATCTCGTGGCTCATGTTGGCAAGAAAGTCGCTCTTGGCCGTGTTCGCGTCTTCCGCGGCCCGCCGCGCCTTCTCGATGGCCTCCTGGGCGAGCTTGCGGCTCGAGATGTCCATGACCGTGCCCGCCACGATCTTCGGGTTTCCCTTCTCGTCCTTTTCGATGACCGAGCCGTTGGCTGACAGCCAGCGGGTGTCTCCCCCTTCAACGAGGACCCGGTATTCAATGGAATACTCCGATATCTTCCCCGCGCGAAGCTCTTCGTCCGCCGTGAGAACGCTCTCCGCGTGCTCGGGATGCAGTCGCGTCCGAAAGGCAGAGTACGCATCGCCCATGTTTTCCAGCGTGAATCCAAGCATTTCCGCCCAGCGCCGGTTGACCGTCAGCACCGGTGTTGAAACTTCCCCTTCCCAGTACCCGAGCCCCCCTCCATGCATCGCAAGATTCACCCGCTCGCGCTGCTTTTTCTCCGATGCCGTTGCCTCGGATATCCTGATGATCGAGCGGCTCTGCGTGAAGACCAGCAAGCCCGCCGTTGCCAGGGAAAGGGCGAGCAGCGCGAGCACAATCATCGTGATGAACCGCAGGACGCCGAATTGTGAGATCCTGTCTTCGTGCTGGCGCATCGCCGCGTAGCTGGACGCGAGATAACCGTTCTGGAGTGCCGCCAGGATATCTCCCAGGCGGCTGTTCAGCGCGACCAGGCCCTGCGTGTCCGCGCGCGGTTCGGAGAGCAGGGAGTCGAGGGACTCGAGGGCACGCCCGATGTCCTTCGTCGGCATTGCCGCTGCCGTCCCTCCGCCCTGGGAAACGTGATCGCGGGCAAGCTCGGAGCCGAATGCCACGACATCCGACGAATATATCAGCTGTTCCCGGTTGATCGGGGAAGGGTGATCGATAAATGTCTCCAGTGCGCCCTGGAGGGCGAGCATCTTCTGAACCATGGGATAGAGCTCGGTCTCGGCGGCGAACGACGATTGCCGGAGAGCGGTATCGATGCGCCGCAGGTTGGACCCGACGTACCAGCCGCCTGCCAGTATCAGGAAAGCAAATGGCGCGAAGAGCAGGAGCATTGATCGTGGAGAAGGTGACTTCATGGCCTGTCCTCCGGGAGAGAGCTCGTTTCAGCTCCCCGCAGGACCTTCTGCTGCTCGGCGAGCACGTCCTGGGCGGGCTTATCGCGGAGCACGATGCGGGAGAAGGCCACCAGGTACGCGAGGTCGAACGCCCGCGCGGCAGCGGCGGCCCGTATGGGCACCGCGCTTACAATGGCATCCGCGGAGCTTGATTGTTCCTCGACGGCCTGCAGAAGGGATGACACGCCGCGAGAGACGGGTGTTGCCGCGCCGGTCTGCACGACGGGAAGGAACCCGACGCTCTCCATGGTTTCCACCTGGACGGGCGGACGCGTCAGATATCCGATGAGACTTCCCGCGGAGGCGTAGAGTGACCCGCGCGGCACGCCAAGCCCGGCAACAACGGAAATGAACCCGCGTCCAATCGGCCCCGCCGGCCCGGGGAACGCGATAAAATCGTCAGGCTTTTCATTGAATGCCTGAAGAAGCCGCGCCGTGTGGTCCCAGGCAACCCACACCTCGCCATTCAGGAGCGCACTGTCCATGCGGTTTGTCACCAGGGAGGAGGGAGCGACATAGCGCCAGAGCTCGCGAAGGTACCGCCACATGCCGAGCGCCTGAGGGCTGGAAAAGCCGTCCGTCATGCTCCCCGTGAACGATGGATAGAGGTAGCCCTGCAGGAAGCGCATCATCAATCCGTTCGGTCCGACCGGAAAGCCAAGCCTGGCCTTCCCGGTGGACTGGTACATGGCGGCAGCCCATTCCAGCAGCTCGTTATAGCTCAAGTGCCTCAGATCGGCGCCCTTCGGAAGGAAACGAAGGGCACGCTTGTTGGCAGCCATCAGGTACGTTGCCTGCATCCACGGTACGAAATACGCGGTATCGGTACCGAGCCTTCCCCGGCGTGCCATCAGGGGAAGGAAGGTGCGGTCAGACACTTCGGGGACTATCCCTTCCACGCTGGCAAGGGCACCCATTCGGTACAAACGGAGAAAGTCCTCCTGGAGACCTCCAAGGACGACGCTTCCCCCCAAGCTGCCGGCAAGGGCGATGACCTTCTCATCGAAGACGGCGCGTTGATCGTAGGGTTCAAAATCTACTGACTGCGGGAAATTCTTCAGGATGGCCGTTCTCATCTTCTCGGCTTCGGGAAGGGGGACGAGCTGCGTGGAAAGAAACAGTATCGGTGCCGCGGAAGCCATGGCATGCGGAAGAAGAATCGATAACAGCACGCATGTCCGGATGATTTTGAATCTGCTTCCCATGGAGCAAGAGTAGCACAGATAGCTTCGGTGCGCGACGCCGCGGTGGCCGTGCGGCGCCTCCCGGAAAGCTGCCCGGTCTCAGCCCCTCCCGCCCCCGTGCCTCAGCCAGTCATCCATGTCGTGTCCCATCCACAGGTCACAGCCCTGATCCTTCATCATCCTCAGCCTGCCGATGGACTGGCACCACGCCTCGGCGTTCCAGATCAGGCCGGCCGAGTAGATGCGGTAGTCGAGGTTCTCCGTGAGGTAACATGCGTCACCGCAGAGGATGACCTTGGCGTCTCTGCCCTCCACGTCAACGATTGCCGCCTGGCTGCCCGGCGTGTGCCCGGGGGTGTGCATGCATACGATGCTCCCGTCCCTGAACAGATCGAAGTCCACCGTATCAGGCAGCTCGACGTACGTGAACCTTCTCGTGTTTATCAGGTCCCTCACGATATAGACGTGCCGCATGTGCGGGTCAGGCCACCACGCGAACTTCAGCTCGGAGGCTCGGACAACGAAGGTGGCATGAGGGAATGATTCCATTCCCCCAGCGTGGTCGAAATGCAGGTGGGACATGATGACGTATTTCACGTCCTTCGGCTTCAGCCCCAGGGCGGAAAGCTGGGCCGGCATGCAGTCCTTCTCCTTCACGTGCAGATCCAGGCCTTCGACCGCCTCTCCCCAGTACTCCCGCGGGTCTCCCAGGCCGTGATGACTCATGCCCGTGTCGAAGAGGACCACACCGGCAGGGTGCTCCATGACGTACATGGGATTGGGGTGCTCGTAGCGGACACCCCAGTCACGGTTGTTCAGCGCCCCTTTGTTGGTCACGATGCTCCCCGACGACAACTGGTGGATACGAACCTTGCTCATGATTGCCGCCCTTCCTTTCCGGCCGCGCCCTTCTCATGCGCGAGCACCTGCGCGATGCTCCTGACGGCGGTCGTCGAGCCGACCGCCGTTGTCGAGAGTGATCCGACGGCGTTGGCAAAATGCGCGCATCTTTCAATGTCCCAACCCCGTGAAATGCCGGTGAGAAAGCCTGCAACGAAGTTGTCCCCGGCCCCCGTGGTGTCCACGACGTTTGCCCGGGGGGGAGCAATGACGAGGCCGCGCTCCGCCGTCCTCAGCCAGCAGCCGTCGCCGCCGAGCTTGATGACCACGTTCCGCGCCCCCGCCTCCCGCAGCGCATCAGCCATCCGCGCGACCTCGGTTTCTCCCGTCATGCGCGCCGCCTCTTCACGGCTGGGCAGGAAGTAGTCGGTGTGCCGGAGCATCCCCGCGATCCCCGCCAGCCCGATGCCCAGGATGTCGTTTTTGGTGTCCGCCGAGGTGATCGCGCCGCGCCTCTTCGCCTCGGACATGAGCTGCTCAGCACCGCCTTTGTCGAAGGACGGCATTGCGAACAGGCCTCCAATGGTGACGATCCTGGCCTGCCCGAGAACCGCGAGGTCGATGTCGGAAACAGAGAACAGCCCGTTGGCGCCCTTGTACGTGCAGAAGTTCCGGCTGCCGTCTCCCTGGATCAGCAGTATGGCAACGCCCGTGTCGGGCTCCGTGCCGATGCGGACGTTGGTCACATCGACCCCGTTCTCCCGCGCCGCGGAAAGGAGCACCCGGCCAAAATGGTCGCTGCCCACCCGACCGGCAAGCCCCACCCTGGCCCCGAGCCTCGACAGGATTGTCGCCTCGTTGAGGGCGTCTCCCCCGGGGAGGATCTCGACGCGCTCGATGGGCGTGGCATCGACGTCGAAGACGCCGCGGTCGATTGGCCGCACCGGAATGTTCGCTGTCATCAGGCCCGCGCAAAGGACATCGAACCTTCGATCCCCCTGCGGGGGAGTGCGCACCACGGGAAGGCCTCCTGTATTCAGAATGGCGCATGATAACACGGAAGGAGAGGGGGGACAACGGCGCGGCTCTTTGCGCTTTTCCTTCCAAGATGGTATCCTTTCGTCCTGGTGTCGACCCGGGCGCCGGCATAAAGGTCAGAAGGTCAAAATGTTGGAATCGTTCTTTTCACGCGTGCAGACTCGTGGCCCCCGCAGCATGATGCAGCCGTTCGCGCCGGCGTCGATCCGCCCTCTTCCGCCCTGGCTTCACCGGTTCAATCACCTGGCCTGGCTGCCGCCTGCCGTCCTGCTGGCGCTGGAGATCGTGCTCTATATCGCCCCTGGCGAGGTGATCCTGGGCGGCATCTCATGGATTCCCCTGGCAAGCCTGCTGCTTACCACCGTGGCATCGGAGGTCGTCGCGGCCCTGGCATCACTGAGCTTCCTGGACGGCGGCTTGCCCGCCGCCCTGCCAATGGGGGCAGGGATGTTCGCCTACGGGATGTCCAATTTCCTCGCCAGCCTGGCGCTCTCCGGTAACCACCTCGACACCGCCTCTGCCATCTCCGGCCTGGGACTTGGCATGGCCAGCCTTTTCAGCCTTGCGGCGGCGTGGGAGACGCTGTCAGCACGAGGACGGCATTCAATGAAGCCGCGCCGCCTCTCGCTGCTTGGCGCCTATGGGCTGGTGCTGCTGCTCGTCGGGGCGGTCGCGTGGGCGGCCCACTATGGACTCTTTCCTCATTTCTTCGTCATGGGAACAGGCAACACCCTCGTCGAGCTCATCGTGCACATCTTCGCTCTCTGCGCGTTCCTGGTCTCTGCGGGCCTGCTCCTTGCCTCCAGCCGCCGCGAGCACTCGGACGTGCTGTCCTGGTATGCGCTGGGCCTGGCACTGATAGGGGTCGGCCTTGCAGGAGTCTTCGGCTACAGCTTTATCGACAGCCTTGAGGCCTGGGTCTCGAGAGCCGCCATCTACCTCGGCGTGGCCTATCTCCTGACGGCCATGCTCGTCGATATGCGCGAGGGCAGGCACCTGTCGATCCCGCGGGCCGTGCTGCGAGAGACGTACGGCCGCTACGCCAGCCTGGTGGAAACCTCTGCCGATGCCGTCCTCCTGCTCGCCGATGGCATCTGCGTGTTCGCAAACCCTGCCGCCATGAAGCTGTTCGGGTCTTCCTCCGCGCAGGCTCTGCTGGGGGCGTCCCTGCGGGGTCAGCTGCTTCCTGACAACAATCGGATGATCGAGGAGGAAATCCATGCCATGCCCGGGGAGAGCAGGTCTTCCCAGGCATGGCAGGGAAAGATACTGATGATGGACGGGCAGCCGGTGGAGGTCGAGGGCGTGCATGCGCTGGTGGAATACGAGGGCCGCCATGCCGTGCAGGTGGTGCTGCGCGACATCAGCGAACGCACGCGGGCCGAAAGGGCGCTGCGGGAAAACGAGATGCGCTTCCGCTCCGTGCTGGACAACTCTCAGGACGTCATTTACCGCTTGAACATGCAGACCTCCTGCTACGAGTACATCAGCCCGTCCGCAATGACGGTGGTGGGCTTTTCTGCTGATGAATTGATAGCCATGAACATGCCGACGGCGCTCTCGATGGTGCATCCTGACGATCTGCCCGTCATGAGGGCGGCGCTGGCGCGCCTGGAGGAGACCGGCAGGGAAGAAATGGAATATCGCCAGCTGGCAAAGAATGGCGGCTGGCGCTGGATTTCCAACCGCGTGTCCCTGACCCTCGATGCCGTTGGCCGGCCGCTGTACAGAGACGGCAACATCCGCGACATTACCGAGCGCAAGCGCGCCGAGGAGGCCCTCGAGGGGGCCAACCGGCAGCTGCGCCAGAAAGAAGCTGAGTTGAGGGAGGCGCACCGTATA
>JBEKVA010000171.1:0-8552 GCA_049514475.1 Spirochaetia bacterium | reverse complement strand
GCCTTCAATATGAAGAAAGAGAAGAGAGTGTCAGTTGCTTTCATGGGCGACGGCGCCTCCAACGAGGGCGCCTTCCACGAAGGCATCAACATGGCGGCCATCTGGGACCTGCCGGCCATCTTCGTCGTGGAGAACAACCTCTACGCTGCCTCCACCAGCGTGAAGCTCACGGTGAAGACGAAGCACATTTCCGACCGCGCGGCAGGCTACGGAATACCGGGCATCACCATTGACGGCAACGACCTCCTGCTGGTCTACGAGACCATGAAAGAGTGTGTTGAACGGGCGCGCTCGGGCGGGGGCCCGACGCTCCTGGAGCTCATGACCTACCGCATCACGGGCCACTCGCGCCGTGACCCCTGCCTCTACCAGCCGGAAGAAGAGCGCAAGAAGGCGCTGGAGAACGAGCCCATTGGCAGGTTCGCGCGGCATCTTCTCTCCAAGGGGATCGCGGACCAGAAATCCCTGGACACGGTCGCGGAGAGCGTGAAGGCGGAGATCGAGACCGCAGTAACAAAGGCCATGGCGGACCCTGAGCCCCGGCCCGAAGACACCCTGGAGGATATGTTCGTATGAGCACCCGAAGGCTGGGAGTAGTAGAAGCGCTGCGCGAAGGGATTGCGGAGGAGCTGCGTCGGGACCCGACGGTGTTCCTCATCGGTGAGGATATCGGAATCCCGGGCGGTTGGGGCGGCGCATTCACCGTCACCCTGGGACTGGAGAAGGAGTTCGCCGACCGCATGATGAACACCCCCATCTCAGAGGCGGGGCTCGTGGGCGCGGCGCTGGGCGCCTCCCTGATGGGCCTGAAGCCGATTGCCGACATGCAGTACTCGGACTTCCTGTTCTGCGCCATGGACCAGATGGCCAACCAGGTGGCCAAGATGCGCTACATGTCGGGAGGAAAGCTCACCACCCCGTTCGTCATGCGGGCGCCCGTCGGGGTGACGGGCCGCGGCGCCCAGCACGCGCAGATGATGGAGACCTTTTTCATCCCGCTGCCGGGCATCAAGATCGTCTGCCCTGCCACCGCCTATGATGCCAAGGGACTGCTGAAGGCAGCGGTGCGTGACGGCAACCCGGTGCTCATCTTCGAGCACAAGCTCCTCTATGGCTCCAAGGGTCCCCGCACGGAGGTCGGCACCATCGATGCCTCCAGCGACATTCCCGACGGCGACTATATCGTGCCCATCGGCAAGGGCATTGTGCGCCGGGAAGGCATCGACGTGACGATCATTGCCACGCTCCTGATGATGCACCGCGCCGTAGAGGCGGCGGCCCTCCTGGCCAAGGAAGGCATCAGCGCCGAGGTGATCGACCCGCGTTCCCTGGTGCCCTTCGACTGGGAGCTGGTGAAGGAGTCGGTGGCAAAGACGGGCCGGGTGGTGACCGTGGAAGAGAGCCCCAAGCGCGGCGGCCTGGGAGCGGAGATCGCCGCCACCCTGGCGGAGGAGATGATCGACTACCTCGTGGCCCCCGTGAAACGCGTTGCCGCCCCCAACACGCCGGCGCCATTTTCTCCGCCCATGGAGAAGTACTACGTGCCCGCCGTGCAGCGCATTGCCCAGGCGGCACGCGACCTGATGGCGATTTCATAGGCGCGCGATGCAGGGTATGAGGGCCGCGGCCACAATCATCCTGTGCGTCGGTCTCTCCTTCGGGGTCCTGGGGGGAGTCGCGAGCATCGCGCTGTTCTTCTTCGGGGGCACCGTCGTCTCGATCGTGACGAACGTCGCGCCGGCCCAGGTCCCGACGGACACGCACTTCCTGAGCACGCCCCTGCACGCCATCTCGGTGTTTGCGCGGCTGCCAGTGGTGCTTCTGGGCGGCATCCTCGGGCTCCTGGGCAACGCTCCCGGCGCGTCGCGGGCGCGCGCACGGAGCTGCGGCGCGCTCGCCTTCGCGGCAGGGCTCGTGCTGCTGCTCTACCAGGGCTGGATCTGCGCGGGGGCGTACGTGATCGCGGGGGTCCTCGTGTTCTTCCCGCTGGTGCCGCCGCCTACCTCGACAACGCCCCGGGAATGACCCCGGCCTGCGTGCGCAGGTCCTCGGTCTCCTTGATCCAGAACGCCTCAGTCCCCCACTCGGGAAAGCTCGAGCGAAACCAGTAGTCGTTTCTCTGCCGGGCGCGCCAGACCAGGAAGTAGATCATCCGCATGAAACGCAGCGGCTCGATCAGGCGGAGGGTTGCGCGGTCGAAGGGGGCAAAGCGCGTGTAGCCCTCCAGCAGGAGCTCGATTTCCCGACGGCTTTCCGCGGCGGAGCCGGGGAGCACCAGCCAGAGGTCCTGCACGGAGGGACCCATCATCATGTCGTCGAAATCGATGAGCGCCAGGCCCAGCTCGGGCCTGTCGATGATGTTGCCGCGGTGGCAGTCACCGTGGATCCTCCGGCGCTGAATGCCGTCGAACAGCGGTGTGATGGCGGCCAGCGTGTCATTGCACACCGCCTGGAAATCCCGCACGCACTCGCGGTGAACCAGCCCGTCGGCCAGCAGCTCGTTCACGAAGGAGGCGGTGAGGGCGTCAGGGGTGCACAGGGCGCGGTGGGGGGCGTCCCTCTTCGCCGCCGCTACCTGGCAGCGGCCCAGGAGGGAGCCAAGGCGCAGCAGGTCGTCGTCGGATTCGGGCTCGAAGGTGCGTCCGCCGACCCGGGGGAACAGGGCGAAGAGGTACCTCTGCCCGTCCTCACTGGCTGAGGTCTCGTGGAGGGTCTCTCCGTCCGCCCCGCGCAGCGGCGCGATCACGGGGATCTCCGCCTCGGCGCAGTCCAGGAGAAACTCGTGCTCGTCGTTCACCGCGTCCCGGCTCCATCGACCCGGGCGGTAGAACTTCACCACGTACCGCTCCCCGCCTTCCGCCCGGATGCCGTACACCCTGTTGACGTAGCTGGGGTACGACTCCATGGTCCCGTCCAGCACCAGGTGGTGGGCCTCCTCGACGGCCCGGACCGCCATATCGGGAGAAAGTGATTGGAACCCGCCGGTGAGCACGCAGACCTCCTTGCCCCGCCGGAGGAGCGTATCGATATTTGTACCTCTTGCATATGCGCACACTTTCTGCCAGAACGAGGTCATCGTGATTACCGTCAGCAACCTCACTCTCTCTTTCAGCAATCGAATTCTCTTCAAAGACGTCAACTTGAAGTTCACCCCCGGCAACTGTTACGGCCTCATCGGCGCCAACGGCTCCGGCAAGTCGTCGCTCCTGAAAATCCTCTCCGGCGAGCTGGAGCAGGACAGGGGTGAGGTCATCCTGGGGGCCGGCAAGCGCATGTCAGTCCTGGGCCAGGACCACTTCGCGTTCGAGGACCAGAAGGTCCTCGAAACGGTGATCATGGGTTCCCCGCGGCTGCATGCCGTCGGGAAAGAGCGCGCGGCCCTCTATGAGAAGACCGATTTTACAGATGCGGACGGCATGAAGGCCGCCGAGCTGGAGGCCGAGTATGCCGAGCTGGGTGGCTGGGAAGCCGAGGCCCAGGCCGCGACACTCCTCGCCGGGCTGGGCACTCCGGAGTCAATGCACGAGCGCCTCATGCGGGACGTCGATGAGGGCGTGAAGGTCCGCGTGCTGCTGGCCCAGGCGCTCTTTGGAAGCCCCGACATGCTGCTCCTCGATGAGCCGACAAACGGGCTGGACCTGGCCTCCATCTCGTGGCTGGAGGAGTTCCTCATCGAGTTCCCCAACATCGTCATCGTGGTGTCCCACGACAGGCATTTCCTCAACGCCGTGTGCACCCACATCTGCGACATCGACTTCGCCCAGGTGCGCATGTACGCGGGCAACTACGACTTCTGGTTCCGCATCAACAAGATCCTCGCGCAGCAGCAGAAAGACGAGAAGAAGCGCCGCGAGGAGAAGGTGAAGGACCTCAAGGAGTTCATCCACCGCTTCGCGGCCAACGTGTCCAAGAGCCGGCAGGCCACCTCGCGAAAGAAGATCCTCGACAAGCTGGAGGTCGACGATTACGTCCCATCGAGCAGGCGCTTTCCCTACGTCGGCTTCAAGCCCCTGCGGGAGGTCGGCAACGTGGTGCTGGAGATCGAGGGGATATCCAAGGCCCAGGAGGGGAGACCGGTCCTCTCGGGTCTGAATCTCACCGTCAGGCCCGGGGAAAAGATCGCCTTCGTGGGCCACGAGCACCTGGCAAAGACGGCGCTGTTCCGCATCCTCGCCGGCGAGGATGCCCCGGATGCCGGCAGCTTCACCTGGGGCCAGACCATCGCCGTGTCCTATTTCCCCCGGGAGAATGCCCGGCTGTTCGAGAGCGACACGCCGCTGGTGAGCTGGCTTTCACAGTACAGCCCCACCGATGATGAGACATTCGTGCGCTCTTTCCTGGGCCGGATGCTCTTCACCGGGGATGAGGGGCTGAAGCCCATACGCGTGCTTTCCGGCGGGGAGCGGGTGCGCTGCCTGCTGGCCCGTCTGATGCTCTCCGGCGCCAACTGCCTCATCCTCGATGAGCCGACAAACCACCTGGACCTGGAGGCCATCGAGGCACTGGACGAGGGGCTGGTGGATTTCAGCGGCGTGCTGCTCTTCGCCAGCCACGATCACGAGTTCGTGACCTCGATTGCCAACCGCATCATCGAGATCTGCCCGGGAGGGGTCATCGACAGGTCCATGAGCTTCGACGAGTATCTCTCCGACGCGAAGGTCGACGAGCTGCGCGACACCTATTACCATGGCCACGTGGTCGTCGAGATATGAAATGATGAGCTACACGAAGCCTGTCACCGTCATCATCAGGGAACGCTTCTCCTGCCGCGAATACAGCCCGGCGCAGATCGGCATCAAGGAGCTGCGGTCGCTGCATGATGCGGCCGCGGCAATCGTGAGCGGGCCGTGCGGCACGCCGCTCAGGTTCAGGCTGATCGCCGCCACCGAAGAGAACGCCAACGCGCTGCGGGGGCTGGGGACCTACGGTTTCATCAAGAGCCCCGCCGCCTTCATCGTCGGGGCCGCGGCGGCAAATCCGTCGACAAATCCGCGGGATACCGCGGCGCGTACGTCGGCGGCAAATCCGTCGAGTACGTCGGCGGCCAACCTGCCCCTCGAGGATTACGGCTACGCGCTGGAGCAGCTCGTGCTGACGGCAACCGATCTCGGGCTGGGCAGCTGCTGGCTGGGCGGATTTTTCACCCGCAGTTCCTTCGCACGCGCCGTGGAGCTGAAGCCGGGAGAGGTCCTGCCGGCGGTGGCCTCCCTCGGGGTGATTGCCGACCTTGAGGAGGCCCGCAACGGGATGCTGCGCCGGCGCATCGGGGGGGATCGGCGCCTTGGCTGGGAAGAGCTGTTCTTCGACGGACGGCTCGGCGTTCCGCTGGGCCGCGCGGAGGCGGGCAACTTCTGCGGACCGCTGGACATGGTCAGGCTGGCCCCCTCGGCATCCAACAAACAGCCATGGCGCATCGTGAAAGAGGGCCGCGCCTGGCATTTTTACCTGCAGCGCAACCGTGGATACGGCAAGGGGCTGGCCAGCAGGCTGCTGAAAGTCGAAGACATCCAGCGGGTGGACACCGGCATCGCGATGTGCCACTTCGAGCTTGCCGCGCAGGAGCGGTTTCACTTCGGGTCCTGGGCGGTCCTGCCGCGGCAGAGGGAAGCGACCGACCTGACTGCCGAGTACGTGGTGAGCTGGAAGGAAACATGATGAGCCGCACCCGGGTGGCGCCCTACGGCGTACCCGCCGAACGGGTACTCCCGTACGGATCGTGGGAATCCGCTCTCAGCGCGGGGCACATCGCCCGCGGCGCCGTGCCCCTGGGACAGCTCGAGGTCGACGGGGGAGACATCCTCTGGCTTGAAGGCAGGCCGCTGGAAGGCGGGCGCGCCGTGTTGGTGCGCCAGGCGGCCGACGGCACGCGGGAGATGGTGACGCCGCCGGGCTTCAACGTCAGAACGCGCGCTCATGAGTACGGTGGCGGGTCCTATCTGGTGCACTCGGGCACCGTCTGGTTTTCCAACTTTGCCGATCAGCGGATGTATCGGCAGGAGCGCGGCGGGGCCCCTCTTCCCATAACCCCGGAGCCGGCGCTGCCCTTCGGCGCCCGCTACGCTGACGGGCGGCTGACACCTGACGGGAAGCTGATTCTCTGCGTAAGGGAGCTGCACGCGGACGGCCGGGAAGCGGTCAACGAAATCGTGGCCGTGCCTGCTGATGGCTCCGCCGAGCCGCGCGTGGCCGTGACAGGAAGCGACTTCTGCGCGAGTCCGCGGATCAGCGCCGACGGGCGGAAGCTCGCCTGGATTTCCTGGGACCACCCCCGCATGCCGTGGGACGGGACCCTTCTCTGGGTCGCTGACCTGTCGGCTGACGGGACGGTGAGCGGCGCCCGGCAGGTGGCCGGTGGCGAGCGGGAGTCGATCTTTCAGCCCGAGTGGAGCCCCCGGGGAGAGCTACATTTCATCTCCGACAGGACTGGCTGGTGGAACCTGTACTGCCTGCGCGGCGAGCAGCCGGTTTCCCTGGCGCCCATGGAGGCGGAGTTCGGCGTGCCGCAGTGGGTATTCGGGCTTTCCACCTATGCTTTCCTGGGCGACGGGGTGATCGCGTGCGCCTTCATCACGGAGGGAAAGCAGAGCCTGGGCCTCCTGCGGCCCGGCGCGGGGAGCGTGCAGCGCATCGAGTCGCCGCTGTGCGATTTCCGCTCCCTGCGATCGACCGCGTCGGGCCGCCTGGCCTTCGTGGGTGCCGGTCCTTCCGACGGGGCGGCCGTGCAGACCCTCGACCCGGCCACGGGCGCAACGACCGTTCTGCGCGCCGGTCTCGATTTCACCGTGGATGCGGCACGTGTTTCGCACGCCAGGCCCATCGAGTTTCCCACGGAAGGCGGTCGTCATGCGTTCGCCCTCTACTATCCCCCGGTGAACCCCGGGTTTTCAGGCCCCACCGATGAACGGCCCCCGCTGATCGTCATGAGCCACGGCGGGCCGACCGGCATGTCGGGAGCCGGTTTCGATCCCGGCATCCAGTTCTGGACCAGCCGCGGCTTCGCCGTCGTTGACGTGAACTACGGCGGCAGCACGGGCTACGGCAGGCAGTACCGGGAGAGGTTGAAGGGTGCCTGGGGGATCGTGGACGTGGATGACTGCCTGAACGCGGCGCGATTCCTGGCCGCGCGGGGAGAGGTGGACGAGCGGCGCGTGGCAATTCGCGGCGGGAGCGCCGGCGGCTACACCACGCTGAGCGCCCTCACCTTTCGCAGCTTTTTCTCCGCCGGCGCCAGCTACTACGGCGTTGCGGACCTCGAAGCGCTGGCGAAGGACACCCACAAGTTCGAGTCCCGCTATCTCGACGGGCTTGTTGCTTCGTACCCGGCGGGCAGGGACGTCTACGTCGCCCGCTCACCGGTGCACTTCGTGGACCGCGTCTCCTGCCCCGTCATCCTTTTCCAGGGGCTGGAGGACCGCGTGGTGCCCCCCGAGCAGGCCCAGGCCATGGCGGAAGCGCTGCGGCAGAAGCACCTGCCGGTGGCCTATCTGAGCTTCCCGGGGGAGCAGCACGGCTTTCGCAGGGCGGAGACGATAAAGAGGACCCTGGAGGCCGAGCTGTATTTCTACTCCCGCATCTTCGGCTTCACCCCGGCAGACAGGATCGAGCCGATCGCCATCGAGAACCTCTGAAGGCGGCGGGGCACGGGGAGGGTGGGGGATGTTTTGGCGCCCCGCCCGCTGTCCCCGCTGTTGACGATGCGTAAGGAAGATTATATATTAAGTACGCTTATCTAATTAAGCGCACCGACAATGCGTGACGGCAAAGACACCGACATCGTGCGCCAATGGGTGCAGAACATCACCATCAGGTCCCTCCATGGCATGGCGCACGACGCGCGCGCGCAGGGGCTTTCCATGCCGCAGTACAGCATTCTCATGCGGCTGCGCCACACCGACGGCTGCGCCGTGCACGACATCGGCCGCATGTTCGACGTCAGCGCCGCCGCTGCCAGCCAGCTCGTGGAGAAGCTCGTGCAGTCCGGCTTCGTGGCACGCACGGAGGACCCCGCTGACCGGCGCGCCCGCAAGATCGCCATCACGGCGAAAGGCCGCGCTCTCATTGCCCGCGGCCTGGCCGAGCGCTTCCGCTGGGTGGACGAGCTGGTGGACGGCCTTCCGCCGCGGGAACGGGCGGCCCTGGTGCGCTTCCTGCGGCCCCTGGTGGAGAGGGAACAGGGCATGGCCGTGCCAGGCCATGCAATACGCGGGCCCCGGGAACGTCACAAGCAGTAAGGAGAGAGATCGATGTTCAAGCTTTTTCGCAGCCTGAAGCCATTCACGGTTGCCGTCATCCTGGTGATCGTGCTCGTGGGAGCGCAGGCGATCTCCGAGCTGTACCTGCCCACCCTGATGGCCGACATCGTGGACAAGGGAATCGCCCGGGGTGACACGCCCTACATCCTGAGGGTGGGGGGCCTGATGCTCCTGGTCGCGCTGGGAGGGGTGATCTGCGCGGCGGCCGCCCCGCCCCAGGCGGGCCCCGGCGGCCAGGGGGTGGGCCGGGGCCAGCGGGGGAAGGTCTTCACCCCCCGCGAAGGGGTTTACCGGCACGAG
>JBEKVA010000170.1:0-8554 GCA_049514475.1 Spirochaetia bacterium | reverse complement strand
AGTCGGGGGGGCCATGGAGGGGATGCTTGCCGGGATTCCCTCCCTGGCGTGCGGCGTCGAGTTCTCCCACCAGGCGACGCAGCAGATTGAGTTCGAACCCTCCGACGCCGACCTGTCACGGTTCGCCTTTGCAGCCAACTACACCGCACGCGTCGTGGACGCTCTTCTCGGCCTGGAGATGTCGTACCCAATGCTTTTCAACCTGAATTTCGCGGAAACGGCCAGCGAAAAAAGCCGGCTGGTGCACACGGCCGTTGCCCGCTATGACTACGGCTGCTTTCTCGCGGAGCACGACGGCGAGCTGTACCATGGGGGAAGCCCCAAGGATCCCTCACGCGCCAAACCTGGGACGGACATGGCCGCCGTGCGCGACGGTGACATCTCCCTTTCCATCCTCGATTTCCTGCAGGAATCCGCCGCATCGTTGGGCATCGCGGCTCGCCTCATGGCGGCGCTGGGCGGTTGAGGCCGGCGGATGGCAGGCACTCCCCGCATCATCATCAACGGTGCCCTGGCCTACGACGACAGCTTCCTTTATGCGGGCAGGATCAAAGAGCACCTGCCGGCGGAGCGCGATGCCCCGTTCTACCTGAACCTGCGGGCGCCGGGCCCGGAGCGGTCCCTGGGCGGATGCGGGGGAAACGTCGCCTACACGCTTTCCCTGCTGAAGGCCAGAGTCGGCGTCCACAGCTGGGTAGGCAAGGACGGGGCGGAGTACCTTGAGCGCCTGCGGGGGCTCGGTGTGGACGTTGGCGGAGTGTTCGTTGCTGATGACGTATTCACCTCGCGCGCGGTGCTGCTGGCGGATGCGGCCGGCGATCAGATCCTTTTCTTCGGCGAGCCGCCCCGTCCTGTACGGCTCGCCGTGCCTGATCTGCGGCCTTACGCGCTGGCCATCGTCACGGCGGGGATCCCCGCGTATTCGCTTGAGTTTCTTGCCGCCTGCAGGAAGAGCCGGCTCTCCTTCATCCTGGACCCGGGCAAGTTCATCATGGACGTCGAGCCTGGCGCCCTCCGGGAAGCGATCACCGGTGCAGATACCCTGGTTTTTAACGAATATGAATACCATCTGCTGCTTGACCGCCTGGGAATGACTGCCGATGCGCTGGAATCCCGGGTCTCCTCGATCGTCGTCACGAGGGGCAGCGACGGCATGCATGTCATTACCGGCGGCTCCCGGCAGAGCTTTGGCCCGATTGTCCTGGGGGAGGTGTTCGATCCCAACGGTGCCGGCGACGCCTTCCTCGCCGGCTACTCCTTCGGACGGTACAACGGCTTTTCTCCCTCATGGTCGGCCCGCATGGGGGCGACGGCCGCTTCGTTCGTCCTCGAGGTGTCAGGCGCGCAGAACCATTCCTTCAGTCCCGAGGCTTTTCATGAACGTCTCGCCCGGGCGTATGGGGAGCCGGAAAAGGCCATCACGGTTCAGCTTGCAGATCCCGGCAGGGCTTGAGTAATTTCATCCTATTCACGACAGTGCCTCGATGCCGTATAGTCGAGGTCCTGGGAGAGTGAATGGGGGATTGGGCCAGGTCGTGTTTTCGAATTTCTACACTTCAAGGAGGAAGGCATGAAAAAACTGCCTGCGATCGTGTTCGTGGCTGTATTCCTGTTGGCCCTGCCGTTCGGCGCCAGCGCGCAGAGCGCGAAGGGAAAGAACATCAAGGTTGCCTGCTACCTGAACGGCAACCTCGGCGACCTGTCCTTCTGGGATTCCGCGGCGCGCGGCTTCGACAGGGCACAGAAGGAGATGGGGTTCACGGGCAAGCTCATTGAAGGCGGCTTCGACCCGGCGAACTGGGAGCCCGACATCACCGAGCTTTCCAACCAGGACTGGGACCTCATCATCACCGGCTCGTGGCAGGTGCAGGACGTCGTGCAGAAGATCGCCCCCCAGCACCCCGACAAGACCTACGTCATCTTCGACTCGACCGTCGACTACACCAAGGGGAACCTTGGCAACGTGTACTCCATCCTGTTCAAGCAGAACGAGTGCTCGTTCCTCGTCGGCGCCCTTGCCGCGATGATCACCACCTCCAAGATGGAGCGGGCGAACCCCGATAAGATCATCGGGTTCAACGGCAACATGAACATCCCCGTCATCAACGACTTCCGCGTCGGCTACGAGCAGGGCGCCCACTACATCGACCCGGGCGTCAAGGTCCTCGTCTCCTGGGTCGGCTCGTTCAGCGACGTGGCAAAGACCAAGGAAAGCGCGCTGGCCCTCGCCGACCAGAAGGCCGACGTCATCTTCAACGCCGCCAACTCCACGGCGCTCATCGACATCGTCAAGGAGAAGAAGGTTTACGCCATCGGCGTCGACTCCGACGTGGCATCGCTGTTCAAGTCCAAGGACCCCGACAATGCCAAGTACATCGTCGAGTCCGCCCTGAAGAAGGTCGACAATTCGATCTACCGCACGATCAAGCTCTTCTCCGATGGCAAGCTGCCCGTCGGAAAGGCGGAGACCCTGGGGGTCAAGGAAGACGGGGTCGGCATCACGCGCAACGAGTTCTACAAGAAGATTGTCCCCGTTGCGTTCCAGAAGAGGATGGACGACCTGATCAACAAGATCGTGAAGGGCGAAATCAAGGTCGACACGGTCTTCTAGGACCCGCCGGCGACACGCGAATGCAACGGCTGTCCGGGGCCCCTTTGGTTCCCCGGGCAGCCCTCTTTTTTCCGTCCATCCGAAAGGGAATCAATGCAGCCGGCTCTGGAGTTCAAGGGCATCGTGAAGGTCTACCCGAACGGCCTGACGGCGAACAAAGGCGTCAGCTTCACGGTCATGAACCGGACCATTCACGCCGTCGTCGGGGAGAATGGCGCGGGAAAGACGACCCTGATGAAGGTGCTCTTCGGCATGGAGGGCAGCCAGGAAGGGGAGATCCTGTACCAGGGGCGGCCGCTGCGGGTGCGTTCCCCGCTGGAGGCCATCCACCAGGGCATCGGCATGGTACACCAGCACTTCATGCTTGCCCCGGACCTGACGGTCGTGGAGAACCTCGTCCTGGGTATCGAGCCGAAGACGGCGGGACTCTTCCTCGACCTGGCGGCGGCGCGCAGGGAGATCGCGCGGGTGTCAGAGCTGTACGGCCTCTCGGTCCCCATCGATGAGAAGACGCGGAACCTCCCCGTCGGCGTGCGCCAGCGCGTGGAGATCCTGAAAGCCCTCTACAGGAAAGTCGACCTTCTGATCCTCGACGAGCCCACCGCCGTGCTCACTCCCCAGGAGACCGACGCCCTGTTCGCCACCCTGCGTTCCCTGAAGGAGAACGGGAAGACGGTGATCTTCATCTCCCACAAGCTGAAGGAGGTGCTTGCCATCGCGGACACGGTGACGGTGATGCGGGACGGCAGGGTGGTGGAGACGGTGAAGAACGAGAATCTCTCCGAGCAGGGGCTTGCGCGGCTCATGGTGGGGAGGGACGTCAGCTTTTCCCGCATTCCCTCCAAGGGCACGCCGGGCGCCACGATCCTGGAGGCCCGTGACATCACCTACCTCGACAAGGAGAACATCACGGTCCTCAACCGCGTCAGCTTCCAGGTGAGGGAAGGGGAGATCCTCGGGCTTGCCGGCGTGGACGGCAACGGCCAGAGCGAGCTCGTGGAGATCATCAACGGCCTGCTGGAGCCCACGGCGGGTGACATCCTCATCCGCGGCGTGGACGTCACCGGGGACAGCCCCCGGACCATCCGCGCGAGGAAGCTGGCGCACATCCCGCAGGACCGCATGAGAAACGGCGTGGCCGCCCCGGCATCCGTCAGTGAGAACCTGATTGCCGACCGCTATTTCCGCCGCGAGTTCTCCGGTGTTTTCGGCCGCCTGCGCACAAAGCACATCGAAGAGCATTCCAGCGGCCTTGTGCGCGACTTCGCCATCAAGACCCCTGATACCCGCACCCGTGTTGTTTCGCTCTCCGGCGGAAATATCCAGAAGGTCGTCGTGGCCCGCGAGCTCTCGGCGGAGCCGGAGATCGTGGTCGCGGCGCACCCTACGCGCGGCATCGACGTCGGCTCCGAGGAGATGATCCACGCGATCCTCGCGAAATCCCGCGACCGGGGGCAGGGGGTGCTGCTGGTATCCGCCGACCTGGACGAGATCCTGAAGCTGGCCGACCGCATCATCGTCATCTACAATGGGGAGATCGTCGGCAGGTTCGACAGTGATGTCGCCGCGCTGTCCGCCGCAGACATCGGCCCCTACATGCTGGGAGTACGACGCGATGCACACTGACATCGACGGGTTCATCGTTACGTACTTCAATCTCATCCGTACGATCATCGCCATCCTCATCGGGATGACGATCAGCGTGGGGATCATCATCCTCCTGGTGAAGGCACCCGGCGGCTCGATCGTTGCTTTCCTCGTTGGACCGTTCTCCTCGGTGAGCAGGATCGGGAGCATCCTCGAGAAGGCCTCCCCGATCATCCTCTGCGGCCTGGCCATCGCCGTCTCATTCCAGGCAGGGCAGTTCAACCTGGGCGCCGAGGGGTCGCTCGTCCTTGGGGCGTGCGCCGGGACCGCATTCAGCCTTGCCTTTGGCGGCCCGTCATGGCTGCAGATCCCGCTCACCCTGATCGTCGCCGCCGTGGCCGGCGGGCTGTGGTGCCTCATCCCCGGGGTGCTGAAGGCGAAGCTGGGAGCCGACGAGGTGGTCGTCACGCTGCTCATGAACTACGTCGCTTTCTACCTGGCCATCTACGTGGTGAACTACCTCATCCGCGACGTGAACGCCGGCTTCATGGTCTCCCGCACCCTCCCGCAGTCGGCGTGGCTGCAGCAGTTCATCCCGGGCACGAGGGTGCACTGGGGAATCGTGCTCACCTTCGTCCTGGTGGGAGTGGTCCAGTACCTCATGTACTCCACCTCACTCGGCTACGAGATCCGCATGACCGGTCACAACCTGGGCTTCGCGCGGTACGCGGGCGTCAACATCGTGAAGATCATCGTCCTCTCGTCCCTCATCAGCGGCGCCCTGGCGGGAATCGGCGGCATGACCGAGATCATGGGTATCCACCGTCGGTTCAACTGGCAGACCTCGCCGGGCATGGGGTGGGATGGCGTGGTGGTCGCCATCATCGGGCGCAATAACCCGATCCTCCTCGTCTTTGCCTCGCTGTTTCTCTCCTACCTGAGGGTCGGCGGACAAGTGCTGAACATCAGCTCGAGCGTGCCCGCCGAGACGGTGAACATCATCCAGTCGATCATCATGATCCTCATCACCGCCGAGGCGTTCATGGCCTCCTGGAAGAACAGGGTGCTGATCCGCAGGAGCCTGTCGGCGGGAGGCCTGAAGTGAGCAATCTCTGGAGCAGCATCCTCTCGCCGCTTTTCGTCTTCGCAATATTCAGGGTCATGACCCCGATCCTCTATCCGGCCCTCGGCGCGGGGATTTCGGGGCTGTCCGGGTCGCTGAACATTGCCCTGGAAGGGGTCATGCTGGTGAGCGCCCTTATGGGCGTCATCATCAGCGCGTACACACAGAGCCTGATCATCGCCGTTGTCGGTGCAATCGCCGCGGGGATGCTCCTGTCCCTCGTGCTCGCCTTCGTGCACCTGAACCTGAAGGCCGACATCGTGCTGGCAGGCATAGCCCTCAACCTCTTCGCCTCGGGATTCACCGTGTTCCTCCTGTACATCACCGCGGGCAGCAAGGGCAACTCGGCGGCGTTGAAGAGCCTCATGATGCCCACCGTGAACATCCCGGTGCTGAGGGACATCCCGGTGGTCGGGCAGGCGCTCAGCGGTCACAACATCCTGACCTACGTCGCGCTCCTCGCCGTGCCCTTCTACTGGTTCATCGTCAACAAGACCCCGCTGGGGCTTCGCATCCGGGCCGTCGGACAGAGCCCAGACGCCGCGGTTTCCACGGGGGTCATGCCGGACATGATCAAGCTGAAGGCCCTGCTGCTCAGCGGGTTCTTCGCCTCCCTGGGCGGCATCTACCTCTCGATGGGGTACTCCTCGGCCTTCGGCCGTGACATGACGGCGGGCAGGGGATTCATCGCGCTGGCCGTGGCGGTCGTGGCGCAGAACAAGCCGCTGCGGACCCTGGCGTACGGGTTCCTCTTCGCGACGATGTTCACCTTTGCCGTTTACCTCGGATCCATCAAGTTCCCCTCGGAGCTGATCCAGACCATCCCGTACCTCATGACGATCGTGGTCCTCGTCATCTACTGCCTCACTGAACGGAAGAAGCGCAGGACCCAGAAAGCGGCAGAAAAACAGGCCGTGGAGAAAACCGCATGAAACCAATGATGCTCGACTGCGATCCGGGGCACGATGACATGGTCGCCATGATGCTCGCCCTGGCCTCGCCGGCCCTGGAGGTACGGGGCATCACGACGGTGGCAGGCAACCAGACCGGCGAGAAGACGTTCAGGACCGCCTGCCGGATCCTGCAGCTCATCGGGCGGGAGGATGTCCCCCTCTTCCGCGGGTCCGACACACCGTTGGCCCGCCCGCTCCTTGTGGCCGAGGACATCCACGGGACCTCGGGCCTGGACGGGGTCGAGCTCCCCGAGGCGGATGCATCGAAACGGACGGGGAATGCGATCGACTTCATCGTCAACACGCTCAACGCGTCGAAGGAGAAGATGTACTTCGTCGCCACCGGGCCGCTGAGCAACGTGGCCATCGCCTTGCTCAAGGACCCGGGGATCAAGGGAAAGATCGAGCGGCTGGTCATCATGGGCGGGGGCGTGTACGATTCCAACGTCACACCCAGTGCCGAGTTCAACATCTATGTCGACCCCGAGGCCGCCCGCGTGGTGTTCCATTCGGGGGTTCCCATCACGCTGGTCACCCTCGACATCTCCAACAAGGCGCTCTTTACCGAGAAGGAGATCGGCCTTCTCGAGTCGATGGGCGGCCCGGTGTCCACCAAGGTGGCCCCGCTGCTGCGCTTTTTCATGGATATGAACAAGAGGAAGTTCAACATCCCGGGTGCCGCCCTGCACGACCCGCTCACGGTGGCGTACCTGGTCAATCCCGATGTGATAAAGACGCGCGAGCTGTACGTCGACGTCGAGTGCGCGGGGGAGCTGACCCGGGGTGAAATCGTGGCCGACGTGTATGGCGTCATGCACAAGGCGCCCAACATGAAAGTGTCCTACGACTTCGATCTCGGCGCCTATAGGGACATGATCATCGAGGCGATCCGAACCCTCGATGCCGGCAGGCTGGTGCGCGCGTAGCCGTGGGACTGCCAGGAGAAACGCATGAAAGGGCTGTCATCGTTCACGAGGTTCCCGTCAGTGGTCGGCATGGTCCACTTGAAAGCGCTGCCGGGCTCCCCGGGGTGGAAGGGAAGCATGCAGGAGGTCATCGACGCGGCGCTGTTCGACGCCGATGCGCTGGCCAGGGGCGGCGTCGACGGGATGATCGTCGAGAACTTCTGGGATTCTCCTTTTCCCCGGGGCGCATCGGAGGCCATCACCATTGCGGCGCTCACTGTCTGCGTTCACGAGATCCGGCGGGCGGTGAGCATTCCCGTCGGCGTCAACGCACTCAGGAACGACGGGGTGGGCGCGATGTCGATTGCCGCGGCCACGGGCGCGCGGTTCATCCGGGTGAACGTGCTCTCCTACGCCATGGTGACCGACCAGGGCATCATCCAAGGCTGCGCGAGCGACGTGGCCAGCGCCCGACGGAGGCTATGCCCCGACGTCGAGGTCTTCGGCGATATCATGGTGAAACACGCGTTCCCCATCGGGACGATGGACATCGTCTCCGCGGCAAAGGATACCCTGGCGCGGGGAGGGGCTGACGTTCTGGTGATCTCCGGCACGGAGACCGGCGCCGCGATCGACATCGAGGACCTGCGGCGGGTGCGCTCGGCGCTCCCGGACACTCCCCTGGCCTCGGGGAGCGGGGTCACGCTTGAGAACCTGCCCGAGATGGCGCGCTGGCTTGACATCATCGTTTCGGGGACGCATTTCAAGCGCGACGGTCGGGTCGAGCTTCCCGTGGACCGCGAGCGCGTGGCCGCGTTCGTGGCCGCAGTGAGAAAGAATGCTCGGCGATAACAGTCGGAGTCTGGCGGCCCTGTTCACATGGCCGCTTTGTAAGTATAACCTCGTTGAAGGAGCCAGATCGTGAGGACTTTGCCGATTTTCAAACAACTTCCCGCCGTTGTGGGAATGGTTCACCTGCAGTCCCTGCCGGGCTCGCCGGGCTGGAAGGGCGACATGGGAAAGGTCATTGACTTCGCCCTCAGGGACGCGGTCGCGCTCGCCGATGGCGGTGTGGACGGCGTAATCGTTGAAAACTTCTTCGACTCCCCCTTTACCCGGGGGTCGGTCGAACCCATCACTGTCGCGGCAATGACTGTGTGCGTGAGGGAGATCCGCAAGGCGGTCAAGGTCGCCATCGGCGTCAACTGCCTGCGCAACGACGGCGTTGCGGCCGTTTCCATCGCCACGGCTGCTGGGGCTCAATTCGTGCGGATCTCCAACCTCACCTATGCCATGGTGACCGACCAAGGGATAATCGAGGGCTGCGCCTACGAAGTGTCGCGCCTGAGGAGCAGGATCAATCCCGGTATCACCA
>JBEKVA010000169.1:0-8600 GCA_049514475.1 Spirochaetia bacterium | reverse complement strand
GCCGCCTTGGCCATCAGGCCCATCACGATGGAGACGAGCAGCAGGGTGCCCAGGATGGGAAAGGAGATGGTGAGCGCGCTCTGGAACAGCCCTCCTATCCCTCCGATGAGGAGCTGAATGACCCCTTCCTTGTGCGTCACCAGGTCGACGGCCCGAAGGTACTGGAAAGAACGCAACACTCCCACCAGGAGGAACCGTCCCATCCCGGAGATGGAGATGAACACGAGCATGGACACCAGGCTCAGGAACTCTCCCATGAGCGGGATTTCGATCTGGGACAGCGGGTCGAAGACTTCCGAGGCGCCAAAGCCCATCTGGAGGGAGAAGAACTGGCCGGCGAGCTGGAACGCCGAGAAGATGAGATTCAGGATGAACCCCAAGAGCAGTCCGATTGCCACCTCACCCAGCACGAGGAGGGCATAGTCGACCACGTTGACGGGGATCGGGTAATGGGAGGCCAGCACCGTGGGAAATACCGTGGCCGCGACGAACAGGGACGTGCCGACCTTGGCTATC
Source organism: Spirochaetia bacterium (assembly GCA_049514475.1). GTDB lineage: Bacteria > Spirochaetota > Spirochaetia > SZUA-6 > Fen-1364 > Fen-1364. The sequence goes on along the minus strand of JBEKVA010000169.1, from coordinate 8,084 downwards.
TGCGGAATCGAGGAGGAGGACAGCAGGGGCGCCAGCTCCACCATGGCGATGATGCGGAAAAAGACGAGGAGGAATAGTCGTATGTTTGTGGTCAGCGCCTCTATCATATGTTGGGAATCATCGCGAACAGCCGATGCGTGTAGCCGACCAGCGAATCCAGCAGGAACCGCCCGAAGATGATCAGCCCGACGAGGATCGCGGCGATCTTCGGCACGAAGCTGATGGTCTGCTCCTGTATCGATGTCGTCGCCTGCAGGATGGCGATGATCAGGCCCACCGCCATGGCGATAAGAAGGATGGGTCCTGCCAGGATGAGCGTTTCCAGGATCCCTTCCCGAACGAGCTGCAGGGCCATGCCCATGGTCATTTGAAGCTCCTTATCAGCTGCTCGGTGAGAAGCCCCCATCCGTTCACCAGCACGAAAAGAATCAGCTTGAACGGCGTGGAGATCATTACCGGCGGCAGCATGATCATGCCCATCGACATCAGGGTGGAGGCCACCACCATGTCGATGATGATGAACGGTATGTAGATGAGAATTCCTATCTTGAAAGCCACCGTCATCTCGTGGATCACGAATGCGGGGATCAACACGTAGGTGGGAACGTCGGCAAGCGTCCGCGGCTTCGGCAGGTTGCGCATGCTCATGAAGAGTCTTATCGAGTCGGCGTCATTGCCCATCTGCCGGTACATGAAGATGCGCAGCGGTTTTTCGGCGTTACTGTACATCTCCGCCAACCCCAGCTTGCCGTCCCCGAATGGTTTCAGGGAGTTCTGGTAGATATCGGTGAGCGTCGGCCACATGATGAACATGGTGAGGAACAGGGCGAGCCCCATGAGGACCTGGTTGGGCGGTGAGGACTGCAGGGAGAGGGCGCGCCTGATGAAGTCGAAGACGATCGCGATGCGCAGGAAGCTTGTCGTCAGGATCAGGATGGAGGGTGCCAGCGCGAGCACGGTGAGCAGCAGGAGGAGCTGGACCGAGAGCACCACTTCCTGGTTGTTGCGGGCGGTGCGCACGTTCAGATCGACGAACGGAACCGGGAGACTCGCCGCGTTTCCCGCAGCCGCCCCCGGCGCCCGTCCCGTGGCCTGGGCGAAGGCGCCCAGGGGGAAGGCCCCCGCGAGCACGACGGCGATCAACAGCGCTGCTAGTGACCTTTTCATAGCTTCCTGAGCCTCTCTCTCTGTCCCTTGAACAGCCCGATGCCTTCTCCCAGCGACATTGGCTTCTTCGCCGGGCGGAAGATCTCGGAGAGGATCTGGGGGAAGTTGCGGCGGCCGCCGGGATTTTCCTCGGCAGCCTTCAGGTGCACCGAATCGAGGCTTTCCTTGTCAGTGATCTCGGCGATCAGCTCGACCCCGCCGTCGGAAGCGCCCACCAGGTAGACGCTGGTGCCGACCTCCACCAGGTGCAGGGCCCGGTTGCCCGCCAGGCTGCGGGAGCCCAGGACGTGGATCAGGTTGTTTTCCTGTATCTTCTTGCCCGATCCCCGGCGCAGGAGCCAGAAGATCAGGTAGATCACCCCGACCACCGCGGCAAGGATGATGAGCATGCGCAGGAAATCCCACGTTGTGACCCCGGGAGTGGCAGGCGCGGCCTGCGGCGCGGGCGCCGGTGTCTGCGTACCCGCCGCACCCGTTGCCGTCTGCCCGACAGCTCCCTGGGGAGTTGTTGCGCCCCCGCCCGGGATGAGCAGTTCTGATTCGTTGACGTTTGACGACGACCCCGGTGCGCCAGCGCCCGTGGTCTGTTTGCCTTGCGCGGCCAGCGGCTGCGCGGTTATGACGAGCGCCAGTGCGGCGCCCATTGCGCACAAAGTAAGCTTTTTCAGATTCCCCCTCCCAGTTAAATCTGAAACCACTCTCTTTCACCTGAGCCCGCGCACGCGGCGCGGATCAGTGCCTGTCTCGAGGAGTCCCGCGGCGTCCTAGGTCAATTCATTCATCCGGTCGATCTGGGACACGATCTCGGTGACGCGAACGCCGAAGTTCTCGTCAATGACCACCACTTCCCCCTTGGCGATGAGCTTATGGTTCACCAGGATATCGACGGGCTCGCCGGCGAGCTTGTCCAGCTCGATGATCGTGCCCTCCCCGATTCCCAGGATGTCCTTGATGCGTTTCCGTGTCCTGCCCAGCTCGACGGTCATCTCCATGTACACGTCCATGAGAAGACCGATGTTTCCCTGTTCGCCGCTCATCTGGACAGGCTGCAGGTTGGCGAACTGGACCGGCTGGACATTCGGCGGCGCCATGGCGGGGCCCTGCGTCGGGCCGCCGAATGCCTGGCCGAAGGTCTGCTGGTAGCCCTGCTGCCCGCCAAGGGACGGAGACGCCTGCTGCTGCCTGCGCTCGGGACGCGCCTGCTGCGGGGCTGCCTGCGCAAAGGCCGCCGCGGGCTCAGCGCCCGCGGCGCTGCCCGCCGCCAGGGAGAGGATCTCCTTGGCAAGTGACAGCGAGAAGACCTCGGTCAGGGTCGCGGTGGGAAACCCCTCGATGGAGACGGGGTAGTCCACCGTGACGCAGAAATCCCCCTGCGGGATGCGCGCCTGCATCCTCTTTACCTGCTTGAGGTCCGGCGCCGCCGTTTTCACCAGCCGTCCCACCTGGTTGCCGATGGCGGTAGCGGCCGTGCCGGTGATCTGCGATATTGCTTCCGCAACCGCGGAGAGGGACGCCTCGTCCAGCTCTCCCCCCGGCTGGCCCATCATCAGCCCCGCCACCGTTCCCGCGATGCTCGCCGGCACGATGTAGGAGTGCTCCCCGTGCAGGCCGTCGGTGAGGTCCACGCGCACGTCCACCACGTCCTCGGGCTGCCCGCTGGTGATTTCCGCGGGGGACCTGACTTTCACAGTGGGATCGCCGATGGCCACCGTCTTGCCGGTGAGGATGGAAAGGTTGGAGCCCTGGCTCTCGGTGACGCCGCGGAGCATCTCCTGGAACGAGGATTTCTCCGCGTCCGAGAGGGGTGAAGAGGCCGCTCCGGCGCCCGTGTCCATCTCGATGGTATCAGTCCCCTGCAACAGGGCGTCGATCTCGTCCTGCGAGAGCGATCCGTCACTCATGCTTCTTCTCCCTCATCGGCAACGAGCTCTTCGAACTCAGCCTGCTCGATGTCCTCGAGCTTTTTCAATACCTGCACCGCGATCTTGTTTCCCACCACGCCCGGCCGGCAGACGAACTTCTTCCTGTCCCCGATCTTCAGCATCATCGGGTCGCTCACCCGCACGTTCTGCAGCCTGATGATATCCCCCGTCCTCAGCGTCAGCACGTCGCGCATCGTGATGTCGATGGAACCCACCTCGGCCACCAGGGCGATCTCGCTGCCGGCAAGCCGGTCGCGGAGCAGGCTCAGGTTTTCCGTGGTGGTGCCGCGGCGCATGGAGGAGTACACGTACTGCGCGGAGAGCTTGGGGATGATCGGCTCGATGGTAAGGTAGGGGATGCAGAAGTTCATCATCCCTTCCACCTCGCCGACCTTCGTCTCCAGTGTGACAAGGACGACCATTTCGGAAGGGGGCACGATCTGGGCGAACTGCGGGTTGGTCTCGATCTGCCCCAGGCGCGGGCGCAGGTCGATGACGGTGGCCCATGCCTCGCGCAGGTTGCCCAGGATGCGCACGATGATGCCCTCGATGACCGAGGCCTCGATATCGGTGAGCTCCCGCGTGAACTTGGCACCCTCCCCCTGCCCGCCGAACAGGCGGTCGATGATGGAGAAGGTGACCGCGGGGTCTATTTCCAGGATGGCGGACCCCTTCAGAGGGTCCATGTTGATGACCGCAATGGTGGTCGGGTTGGGGATGGAGCGGATGAACTCCTCGTAGGTGAGCTGGTCCACCGAGGCCACGTGTACGTGGGCCAGGCTGCGCAGCTGCGAGGAGAGCGCCGTGGTGGTCTGGCGCGCGAATGTCTCGTGCATGATGGAGACGGTGCGGATCTGGTCCTTGGAGAACTTGTCGGGCCGCTTGAAGTCATAGATCTTGATCTTGCGCTGGTCCGCCGGCGCGCTGACCTCTTCGGTGGCCACCTCGCCAGAGGAGATTGCCGTGAGGAGCTGGTCTATCTCGTCCTGGGAGAGGACTTCAGTCATTCCGCATTCCCTACTTCTGCACCACGAATTGCCGGAACATCACTTTCTTCACCTTGCCCGTCCTCATGATCGTGTTGATCTGGGTCATGAGCTCCGCCTGCAGCTCGTCGTAATGCGTGGTGGAAAGATCGGCGGCGCGTTTCTGGGAGATGTCCTTCAGCACGAGGTCCTGGATCTCCCGCGCCCTCTCGCCGATTTCCACGCTCACCTCCTTGTCAGCAGGGTCGTAGCCCAGGCTGACTTGCAGGAGGAACACGGCGGGGGTTTCGTCGGCCGTCTGGCCGCGGATCTGCTCGATGTTGTCGTAGCTGGCCAGGGGCTTTGCCTGGGCCGCGTACTCGGGGGAGACGGCGGCGAGGTTCTGGGTGTTGCCCTTGTTCAGAACGCGGAAAGTAAGGACGGTCGTCGTCACCACGATGATGATGACACCTATACCGATGGCCACCCACTTGAGGATATTGAGAAGCATTCCGGAGAGAAGGCCGCCCCTGCGAGGTGCCGAGACATCTTCCGCGCCTGCCCCGACATCTTCAAGATTCAGGTCCTGTTGTTCGTCAGACATCCCTCCCCCCCCTCACGATCATATCACAGGTATACATTGAATGGCAACACGTCAACCGCGATATTAGGCACGGCCGGCGGCCCCGCATCTCACTCCTCGTTCTTGAAGGCACCGATGAGCCTGCGGTATTCAACGATGCGCTGAAAAACAGTCTGGTAGTCCTCGCGGACTACCAGCCTTTTGCCCGACGTCATGATCAGTGTCGTGTCGGGATTGCTCTCGATATACTCGATCTGGTGCGGGTTGACGTAGTACACCTTCCCGTCCAGTCTCGTCACCTCGACCATTCCCCCCCCCTGCCGCCGTCTCTATTCCTTGAAAGGCGGCCTGCCGCCGTCTCTATTCCTTGAAAGGCGGCCTGCCGCCGTCTCTCTTCCTTTAAAGGCGGCTATGGCGGCATGTGCTGCCGCGGTACAGCGTCCCCTGGTGGCCGCCCGCACCGCATCAGCTTATTACCTCTTCAGCTGCAGCAGTTCCTGGAGCATCTGGTCACTGGTCGTGATGGTGCGGGAGTTCGCCTGGAATCCGCGCTCGGTCACGATCATGTCGGTGAACTGCTCTGCCAGGTCCACGTTGGACATTTCCAGCGTGCCGGCTATTATCTTGCCTTTGCCCGCCGTACCGGATGCCCCGATATTGGCGGTACCCGAGTTGTTGGAGACCTGGTAGGTGTTGTCCCCTGCCTTCTCCAGGCCGCCAGGGTTTGTGAATGACCCCAGCGCTATCTGCCCTATCACCCTGTTGGACCCATTGGTGTACACACCCGTGATGGTTCCTGACTGGTCGATCTTGAAGGTCTCCAGGTACCCCATCCCGTAGCCGTTCTGCCGCACCGCCTTCGTGGAGCTGGTTTCGGCGAACTGGGTTATCGCGTCCCGATAGGCCCCCACGCTGCCCAGGTTGAGGTTGAAGGTCTGCCTGACGGTGGCTGCGCCGGGCGGCAGCGTGGTGTCGGGAACGTCGTAGGACACCTGCGCCTGGAGGGAACCGGCGTTGACGGCGTTGCCCGCCGCGTCACGCACCCCGGCCAGGGCCCCGAAATTATCGAAGTCAAGCTGGAAGGTGTTGGACGCGTTCGCCGTCGCCCCGACCTGCGCCCGCGTATTGGTTGCCCGCGTGGCTCCCGGGTCAACGGTCACGTTGGCCTCCCACCTGTTGGCGATGCCCGGCACCTTGGTGAAGTTCACCTGGAGCTTGTGCACCCTGCCGAAGGAATCGAAGACGTCGAATGTCGTCTGCCAGGTCCCTTCCTGGATCGTCTGGGGGGTTGCCCCGGCCGGGATCTCGGTGGTCCTCTTGTCCAGGTTGCTGGCGAACCAGACATCGGTGGTGGCCTGGGCCGGATCCTTGCTCCCCACGGGGATGACGAGGTCCTGCACCTCGGCGGCGTTGTTCACGAATGTCTGCCCGCCGACCGTCTGGGCCATCCAGCCCTGGACGCGCATGCCGTTGGCGGGGTTCACAAGCCTGCCGACCTGGTCCAGGCCGAAGGCGCCGTTGCGGGTATAGTAGCGTTTGTCACCCGCGTTCAGCACGAAGAACCCATTGCCCTGGAGGGCGACGTCCGTCATGACGCCCGTGGACTGCAGGGCGCCCTGCGTGTGGATGGTGTCGATGGTGGACACCATCATGCCCAGGCCGACCTGCTGGGGGTTCACCCCTCCCACCTCGTCGGTCGGCTTTGCCGCGCCGGCGAGCGTCTGGGAGAGCATGTCTTGGAAGGTGACACGGCCCTTCTTGAACCCGTTGGTGTTCACGTTGGCAATGTTGTTGCCCAGGACGTCCATGCGTGTCTGGTGATTCTGGAGGCCGGAAACACCGGACCAGAGCGATCGCATCATATCGTGCTACTCCTTCACCTGTCGTTTGATCTTCTGGACCTGGGAATAATCGTAGTATTGGCCGTTGACCATGATCTGGGGGAAATCCCCGCCGGTCACGGCATCCACGGTCCCGCTGATGGTGCCCGCCCCGTTGGAAACGTCCACCGAGGTCCCCAGCAGGCTCACCGCCTGGCTGCGGGAAATGAGGTCCGCCACCTTCGAGAGACCGCTGCTCATGTTGGTGATCTGCTCGAGGCTGGAGAACTGCGCCATCTGGGCGACGAACTCCTTGTCGTTCATGGGCTGCGTGGGGTCCTGGTGGCTGAGCTGCGTGATCAGGATCTTCAGGAAGTCGTTCTTGTCCAGCGCGGCGTTGGCCTTCGCCCCCTTGCCCTCGTTCAGGGTCTTGTTGAAAGCGTCCACCTGCTGGGTCACCCCCGCGTGCTCCTGCGGGGTCAGCATCAACGATATGTCCATGTCCCTTCCTCCGTTCAGCCTAGACGAAAAGATTCACCATGAGCTCTCCGAGGCTCAGGTTCTCAACGCCGGGAATGTTCCTCTGGAAATCCTCGGCCGCCACCCGGCGCACGGCAGCGGGCTTCTCCCGCTCCTGCCCCTGCCTGTTCTCGAACGCCCCCTGGCCGCCCACCGACACCTGCAGGGACCCCATCTGGAACCCCTCGGCGGTGAGCGCGCGCTTCAGCGCGTCGATGTTGCCGTCGAACACCTGCTTTACAGCGGAACTGTCGACGATGATCTTCCCGTCAATTGAATTATCGGTCACATTCATGCGGATGCGGACACTTCCGAGAGATTCGGGTTTCAGCACCAGCCTGATCTCTCCCCCGCCGTCCCTGAGCACCATGGTGCTCGCCTTCAGAAGCTCGGCGCCCGCCATCTCTCGCAGCCTCTCCACCGGGGTCGCATGCGGCGCGAAGGTCACCGGGCCCGGCTTTGCCGAGGGGTCGAACCCGCCATCGCGGCCGCCGGATGCTGCGCGCAGAAGGAGTGTCGAGGGCGACGGCTTTTCGGAAGCTCCATGGGGAACGCCCGGCCCCGTGCCTGCATCACCGCCGCCGGCGCCTTCAGGCTTGCGGCGAAGGTCGACGACGATGAGCTTCGCATGGGGCGCCTGCGCGGAGGCCTGGCGCGGGCCGACCGCTGCCGCCTGTACCGCGGGCTGCTCGTCCTTGCCGTTGGCCTGGCCCGGCTTCGCGGCGGCTGGCTGCGCGGCCTCCGCCCCGAGTGCCAGCGCGACGGAGAGCGCAGGGGGACGCGCCGGCTTCTTCCTGCCGTCGGTCTTTTCCCCGCTGCCGCTGGTCTCTCCCCCCTTTGCCGCATGATGAGCGGCAGGGAGTGCCAGGGCAAGCTGATCCGGTGCCCGGGCCCCGTTCTTGTCATGTGCACTCTTCACAACAGAGCTCAGGGCGACCTTCAGGGCCTCGACGGGGTCGAGCTTTGATGCCCCGGGATGAGCTTTCTTCTCCGCCTGCGCCTTGACCAGCTGGGAAAACGCCGTCTCCCCCTTGCGGAGAGAATGGATAAGCCCCGATGAGTGCCCCGCGCTCCCCTTGGCGCCTTTTTTCTGCGTCCTGGGAGGAGA
>JBEKVA010000168.1:0-8625 GCA_049514475.1 Spirochaetia bacterium | reverse complement strand
CCTTCGATACTCTGGTATCGCCGCTGGTCCAGGTTGCCCGGACCGAAGAGAAGATCAGGAAGCTCGCAGCTTTCTTTCAGACTACAAACAAGAGCATCGGGGAAAAAGCCGGCAAGGCGAATGTCGACTCGTACCTTCGGTACCTGAGCTGGCTGTGCCTTGGGCGGGATAAGAAAGTTGAGGGCATAGCATTTGCCGTCAGACGCCTGTGGGAAGAGAATGCAGATGAAATAGAGAAAGCGACGAACGAGAGCGTCGTGAAAGGCTTCCAGGCGGCACGGGCTCTCTACGACTCCGGAAGCCTTGCTGCGGCTGATACGGCATTCACGGATGTCGGCTACCGGAGCATCGTGGCGGTGAAAGCGGCAGCCCTTGCAGGCTCGGGGACTGGAAGCGTGCTGGCCCGCGGGGAGGTCCTGCCCCCGGAACGACTGGTAACGCTCAATAGGCACCTGGGCAAAGCAAGCGCCGCCCAGGAGATGGCGGCCGAGGCTGGCGCTTTTCACATCCTCATTGGCTACCGACGGGAGCTGGACAGGCTTCCGGTGGTGAACCCCGGGGCCGCCGTCGATCCTGCACGCGCGGCCGAGGAGACGGTACTGCTCACTGATGCGCGGGCAAAGCTGGAGACTCGTTCACAGGATGCGCGGGGGGAGCAGGCGGCGTGGCGCGAGCGGTCAGCCGCGTGGACGACTCGAGTGCCGACGGGTGTGGATGTCCTTCCTCTTGCCCAATCCGCGCGTGCAGTCGCGGATCTGTTCGGCGCGTTTGTTGACACCAGCATCCAGGAGAGGGATCTCGCCTATGCCGTGCGGCTGGCGAAACTGGCCGGCGCGGGTTTCCCGGGACGACTTGATGCTGCCGTCGCGCTGCGCCTGGAGGGGCTCGATCTGAAAAATGGGACGAAGAATGGCGAAATCCCTACGTCGCAGGTGGGTCTGCTGGAAAAGCATCCCGAGCTGGCCGTGCCTGTCTTCCAGGATGAGGGATCCCGCCTTGATGCGCTGATCAAGGACATTGGAGCCTTCGAGGAAGGATTGACCCAGGAAAAGCCATACGTGGTTGCCAGCGCCGATTACACGGCCCTTTTCAAGGGGACCCGGACGCAGAAAGGCTTCGATCAGCTCCTGGGCAGCTCCCAGGAGGAGAGACGGGGCCTCGACAAGCTGATGGCGGAAACCCTGCAGCAGATGGAAGACGCCGCGGTGGCCAGCAGGGAAGGGGACAGCCAGTTCACTCTCTCTGAAAATGCCCTGAACAAGAAGGACTCGGAAGCGGCGACCTCCTACGTGGACAAGGCCGCAGACAAGTACATCCAGTCGCAGAGCATTGCCTGGACGAAGCACGCGGTCACGCGCACCGATGTCGACATACCCGACCTGCAGCGCAGGATTGCCGCCCTTCGAAACCGTATTGCCATCGATGCCGCCACAAAGGCAATCGCGGCCATCAGGGCGCGCTTCGAGGCAAAAGACTACCTGGGGGCAAGCGACCTGCTGGACGCCGCGGAACGGCTCTGGAGCCAGACGCAGGTCGGCACCTACCCGCTGTTCGACAACCTCCGCCAGAACATCCGCAATGCCCTTGACCTCAGTGCCGGACGCGATATCTCGCGGCTGGATCCCAAGGCTGACGTAGTCAATACGTTCATCAAGTACGCCCAGGACAGTCTTGCTGCCGGCAAGCTCCAGGAGGCGGCGGCAAACGTGAAGGACGCTCTCGCGGTGGCGCCCAACTACGGCACGGCCAAGGTCCTCGAGCTGAAGATCAAGAAGCAGACGGACCCCGCGGGGTTCCAGAGAGATGCCTCTGAGCAGATTGCGGCATTCCTGAAGATGGCAGGTGAATCCTCCAACCCCGACCGGCAGAAGATTGCCTACAACGCGCTGCTGGATTATTCGAAGCTGGACCCCGCCTTCGCCGCGCAGACCAAGGCGACCATTCTCGAGCTCGAGTATGACCTGAAGATTCGCCGGCGGCCCGCCAACCAGCAGCAGACAGCGCAGTCGAACGCCCTTGTGCAGCAGGCCGACCGGGTGCAGCAGCAGGGGACCGCTGATGCCTACCAGCAGGCCCTGGACCTCCTGAAGCAAGCCTTGCAGGTCAACCCGGACAATGCCGCGGCGGTGCGCCTGGACCTCGATGTCCGCTCGAACCTGAGCAAGACGGCACTGACTGCCCTCTCCCGCGCCGACACCGGCAAGTACAAGCAGGCGCTGAGCCTTTACATTTCGGGCGCCTACCAGGATGCCTACGATATCGTGATGGGCCTGTGGAACGATCCTCGCTCGCCGAGAAACAAGACATACGACCAGCTGCAGAAGCTGAAGAAGAGGTGCGAGGTGGCGCTGAATATCCTATGATCACGGCCCGAGCCATCGGAAAGAAAATCCTCCCCGCGGCATTCCTCCTCGCGGCCGCGCTCGGGTTCGGCCAGACGCTGTACTGGGAGAGCCCCCAGGTCTTCGTGCCCCAGGGTGTCGGGTCCTCCAGCTCCGCGATCGGCCGATCGCTGGCGGTTCTGGCGTGGCAGGAGATCAAGCCGCGCTCCGCCACCGACGGGGACATCTTTCTTTCCCTGGCCGTGTCCCGGGACGGTGTGTCGTGGAAATCCCACCTCCGGTTCTTCGCGCCCATTCACTATACGAGCGTCAGCGAGGGCAACGAGCCGCGCCTCTATTCGATGATCGTGGATTCATCCGACAGGATTCTCTTTGCCGTCTCTGTCTCTGACAGGGAAACCGCCATCCTCCAGTCGGTCGACCAGGGGGCAAGCTTCCAGGAGGTGCAGCGCCTCAGCTCCCCCGTTCCCACGGGCGCGCCGAACCTTTATCCCGCCGCCGGGGGCGGGTTTCTGCTGATAGTCGCACAAGGGAGCAGCCGCGCCGAGGTGGCCGCGGGCACCGGCTCGGTGGCCTTTGCGGTCAGCACCTCGCGCAATGGCAAGTCCTGGACACCCTTCGCGCCATTCGTCACGCCTGCCGACAAGCTGGGCAATCCGCAGCTCCAGGCCTCTCATGTCATACTGCAGGGTCGCGATTACGTGGTGTTCCAGTCCCTTTCGGTGCGCAGCGAGTCCACGAACACCTGGCAGCTTTTCATGAAGAGCAGCTCGGACGGCGGGGTCACCTGGGACCCCGCGCTGCCCATCACCACGCGTCCGGGCCCCTTCGGGGATGACCCGCTGGGCTTCAACAACGAGCGGCCCCGGCTGGCGGCCCTCGATGGCCGCCTCGAGCTGGTATGGGAGCGCTCGCCGTTCGGCAGCGACGCCCCGAAGATCTGGACGGTCCGCCTGGACGGGACGGGGGGGCTTGTCGCCCCTCCGGAGGCCCTTGCAGCGGAGAGCCCGGCGAGGTTCGCCCGGATCATCTCCCTCAAGGGACAGGAATACGTGCTGTACGCGGACGGGTCCCGGGGAGCCTTCCGCATCGTTCTTGCCCAGAAAGGCAGGACGTGGGAAACGCAGCCGCTGCAGAACACCGATGTCGTCAACGCCCTTTTCCCCCATGCCCTGGTGATCGACAACGCCCTCTACATATTCTGGGAAAACCAGGCGACAGCCGGAGGGTCCTCATCCCTGGTCCAGCTGCGCCCCCTGGCCTCTGTGGGCAGCCCCATTGTGAAGGCGGTGGATTTCCGCGACGGGCAGCCGGCCAACAAGGACAGCGTCACCATTTCCTGGAGCGAGCCCCAGCCGCCTGACCCCTCGGGAATCAAGGAATATCGATACACGTGGAGCTACAGCGACGGCGCGAAGACCGTCGAGGTGGAGAAAAAGACGGTCTCGGGGCTCACCTCTGGTGCCCGGGGACTTGTCCGCACGCTGAAAGCCGACAAGGACGGCACGTGGACGTTCTCCATCGTGGCACTGGACCTCGCGGGGAATCTCTCCCACAACCCTGCCACGGCATCCTTTGTCAGGGATTCCGTGCCGCCGAAACCCGTCAGCTTCGAGGTTGCCGATGCCGCGGGCCGCGTCCTTCTCGCGGCGCCTCCAGGAGAACCCGAGAAACGCGACCTGAATGGCTACGCGGTGGATTCGAACACATTCACGCTGCGCTGGCGCCCCGCGGGTGACACCGATATCGCCGGATACACGTACAACGACCAGCCGGGCTGGGCCGATCTTGCGCAGTACCGCGCTTCGAAGGTCCCGCTCCTTGCACCGCCGCCCCGCGTCGTCACCACGAGCACGGACATCACCTTCCGCAACGCTGACAACGGCGTGTATGCCATCACCGTGCGCGCCATCGACAAGGCCGGCAACATCAGCGCGCCGTCGACCATTGCGCTCGCCTTGAGCCACTACCTGCCGTTTACGGTCGTCAATGATTTCAACTCGAACAAGGACCTTTTTGGCACCGTGCGGCTGACGATCCTCGGCAGAGGCTTCACGGCAAACGGGAAGGTCCGCAAGGTCTACCTCGATCGGGGAGACCGCAGGGAGCCCCCATGGGACATCGAGGTCGACCCGACGGGTCCCGTGACCGTGACGGACAGGACGATTTCAGGCATCGTGCTGGACGCCAACCGTCAGTCGGGGAAATACCGGGTCGTTCTCGCGCAGGACAGGCCCTCGGGGACCGAGTTTTATTTCAGCAATGTCCGCTACGATTTCGAGTCTCCGGGCACCGTGAAGATCGGCAACTTCGAGCTCCTTCTTCCGCGGTGGGCCGCCGGCAGGACCCCGGGCCATTCGCTGCCCGTCGAGTCCCTGCTCATCCTGCTCATTGTCCTGCTGCTGGGCACGCTGTCGGTCCTGTCGATCCGCAGGATGTTTGCCCTCGCGCAGGAAGGGGCGATTCTGCGCGGGGAAGTGCTGGCGTTGATTTCGGGACAGACGAACGTGGCGTGGGAGGAAAGGAAAAAACGGATGCAGGCGTTGAAGAAGAAAGGCGTCGGCCTGAGGCTGAAGTTCACCCTCCTGATGGTCGTCCTGGTCACCATGATCGTCTTGATCGTCTCCGTCCCCCTGGGCTACCAGATGGTGGGCCGACAGAGGCTCGCCCTCGCCTCAGGGCTGCGGAACAACGCGAGCATACTGATGGATGCCCTCGCAGCGAGCGCGGAGACGCAGTTTCGCCTGGGCACCGACGGGTTTGTCAGCGCGGGTGACATCCCGAGCCTGCGCACGGCAATGGCAGAGGCGAACTTCACGACCATCACGGGGCCTGATCCCAGCCTTTCACCTCTTCCCTATCCCAAGGATTTTGTCTGGGCGAGCGACCAGAAGGAGTTCGCCGCAGAACGCGCGAGGGGAACTTTCCGGATTGCCAAGGAGAGCGTGAAGGACGATCTGGCCCGCTCGGCGGCACCCACTCTTCAGAAGCACGTCGATACTGATGCGGCAAACAAATACGCTTCCCTCATCGAGGAGTACCGAACGCTGAAGGGGCAGGCAGCAGAGCTGCGCACCCGGACTGATGCGGCCTCGAAGGCCAGGGTGACGGCGCTCACCGCCCTGCTTGCCCAGAAATCCGCGGAGCTGGATACGCAGGCCAAGGCGGATTACGCGAGCACTTCCACCCTGGAGCCTTTCAATCCCGCCGCACGGCTCAGCCCCACGTACCTGTTCTACAAGCCCATCATCTACTACAACAGGGCCGACAACGTGGCTGACACCTCTTTCTACCAAGGCTTGGTGCGGCTTGAGGTGAAGACTGATGCCATCACACGGCAGATCAACGAGTCCATCGGCACCATTCTGAAAACCGCCAGCGCTATCGCGCTTGCCGCCATCGCCCTGGGGGTGCTCGGGGCCATCATCATGGCGAGCATCACCGTCACGCCTATCCGCAAGCTGGCGCAAGGGGTGGCGAAGATCCGCGACACGGAGAAGAAAGAGGACCTGAAAGACCACGTCATCGTTGTCGGCTCGCGGGATGAGATCGGGGAGCTCGCCGACACGGTGAACACGATGACACAGGGCCTCGTCAAGGCGGCACTGGCGAACAACGAGCTCCTCGCGGGCATTGACGTGCAGAAGCGTTTCCTTCCCCTCGTGAAGGGCGCGGGGGCGGTCACGGGCAGCACGGCGGAGGAAGACAGGGACCCGAGGGTCGAGGTGTACGGCTACTATCGCGGCGCAAAGGGTGTCTCTGGCGATTACTTCGATTTCAAGAAGCTCGACGAGAGCCACTACGCGCTGATCAAGTGCGATATCGCCGGCAAGGGAGTGTCCGCGGCGCTCATCATGGTGGAGGTTGCCACGATCTTCATCAGCTTCTTCAAGGAGTGGGTGACCCGCAAGGAGACCATAGCGCAGATCACCGACCAGAAGGCCCGGCAGAAGGCCATGCATGAGCTGGACCGCATAGACTCGCTGGTGTACCGGATCAACGACATGCTGGAAGAGCGGGGATTCCCGGGCAGGTTCGCCGCCCTGACAATCTGCATCCTCAACACGGAAACCGGCGTCACCTCGGTGTGCAACGCCGGCGACACCATTCTCAACGTGTACGAATCTGACCAGAAGCGCATGGTGCACAACCAGCTGCCGGATTCACCGGCCGCGGGAACGTTCGCTTCGATGCTGGTCGAGATGAAGGCCCCGTACAAGCAGGTGAACCAGAAGCTGGATCACGGGGACGTGCTCTTCCTGCAGACTGACGGTATCGAAGAGTCGAAACGGAAGCTGCGCAATTCCGCCTTCCAGGAGATCGTCTGCGACGAGCCGGGCCTCGCCGCCGGCGAGGTACACCTGGGGACCCACAAGAAGGGAGACAAGGAAGGGACGGAGGAGTTCGGCACCACGCGCATCGACGGGGTCCTCAATGCCGTCTTCGCCAGGGGCACCTACACCCTTGTACGCAATCATAACCCGATTCCTAATGAGGAGCTCACCTTCGACTTCTCCTCCTGCACCGGCACGGCACGGGAGGCGGTCCTGGCGCTCATTGCCGTGGAAAAGGTCTATCGGCAGATCCCCGATCCCGCTGCCCCGGAGGCCAGCAGGGTCCTGGTGGACACGAAGGTGGCCGACTTCCTCGAGAAGCATTTCAAACAGCACGGACGCTACTTCGCCCACCCCATGAAGGACCAGAGCGTCCCCGGGTACGTGACATTCAGCCACGCAAGAGAGGACGACCAGTACGATGACCTCACCATCCTGGTTGTCCGCAGGAAATGAAGAATCACGGGCAATGCCGATAGAGGAGGCATGAGAGACATGAAAGGTGCGATAATCGCGGCGGGGATCTTCGTGGCATGCTGTGCCGCGGTGTTCGGCCAGGCGCCCATTGTCACGCTGCAGAACCAGGAAACCTCGCCATTCTACTACGTCATCGATCCGGAGGCCCTCGCCGGTCTCTCCGCGGGCAGCCCGCAGCTTGCGACGCGGGTCGCCGACTTTTTTGCTGCATCGGAAGGAACCCCCGCGTTCGTCTCACTGGCCCCTGACGGCCAGGTGAGGATCGAAGGGCTCGCCAACGGCCCCCATCTGCTGGTCGGATACTTCGCCATCGAGGGTCAGGGGCAGTTCCCTGTGCGCGTCATAACGCTGCAGGCTGACAGCCGGATCGGCGAGCGATTCTACGCCGTGTATGCCGACCCTGCGCTCATCAGCGTTGCACGCGGGGCGGGACGGCTCTCCGGCATCGCGCCCCTGGCGGGGCAGGGTGCCGTCGCGTCGGCAGAAACAGCGAAGCCAGCGACTGACGGGGCCGCTGCCGCGGGGCAGGAGGGGAGCGCTGGCGGAGCAGCCGCGGCTACAGAGGGCACGGCAGCCACGGCCGCTGGCACCGCCGAGGTTTCGCAGGCCGCCCCCGCCGTCGAAGGCAATGACGGACTGCAAAGCATCGCCACCTTTTCCATGAGCTATGACCCGGTTGTTTTTACCCGGGAAAGCAAAGGCACCTTCACCGTCCTTCCCATCTCGGGCTCACGCGCCTGGACGCAGACGGGCACGCGCGTCACCGGACTCTCCGGTGCCATGGAGAACGGCACCCTCAGGGTCTCCCTGACCGTGGCAGGGGGATTTTCGCAGAACGTGTCCTATTTCTTCTACGTTTTCGCCAATCGGGCGGAGAAGGAGAACCGTATCGCGCTGGAGCTGCGGCCCCGCGCGGTGGGCAGCCGCGGAGCGTGCCTGCTGTGGCAGAAGGGCGGGGAGCCGCCGCGAATCGTCGGTTCGGTGACCAGCACGGATTCCAGCGTCGAGCTTGACGTCGATGCCCGGCAGCTTCCGGCGGACCTCGCGGCCCCGGGCGCTGAGGTGCCCACCGTCGACCTTACCGCCGGATGGTTCGAGCGCGCCTCGGGGACCTGGGAAGAGTTCTACTACACGACATTTTCTCTGGCGGATATACCGGTTATACGTTGAACCTGATGAGGAGTGCGTCGCCGTCCCTGACGACGTACTCCTTGCCTTCCAGGCGCAGCTTGTTGGCTTTCTTTGCGCCGGCGAAATCCCCCGCTTCCAGGACATCCTGCCACGCGGCAACCTCAGCCCTGATGAAGCCCTTGGCAAGGTCGGAGTGGATCTCTCCCGCCGCTTCGACGGCAGTTGTTCCCTCGCGAATGCTCCACGCCTTGCACTCGTCTTCCCCGATGGTGAAAAAGCTCACCAGGTGAAGCGTCCCGTAGACGTGGCGAAGGAAACGGTTCTTGGCAGGCTCCTCCAGC